>JAZNWM010000168.1:0-2587 GCA_045593345.1 Eubacteriales bacterium | reverse complement strand
GGGCTAAAGCAAAAGCCCCTTTAGGGGCTCGCCGGTGATTGTCATGCGGTTGGCAGACTTTTCGATGAGCCTTTAGGCTCGGCCGGTGAAATGCCCTAAGGGGGCTTGTGCAAACCACCAGCACGGCTGGTGGTTATGATTGGTATAGCAATTATCCGTTTGGTTGAAAGAGAAATAAAAATGAGTTATTGACTTTATATAAAAATACAGGTATAATTACAGTGTAAGAACGTTCTTGATTTCTTTACGAGAGGATGAAAATGTATGAAAATAGGAAATAAAATAAGGCAGATGCGTGTTAAGGCGGGATTGACTCAAGAGCAGTTGGCAAATAAGCTTAATGTCAGTGCTCAGTCGGTATCAAAATGGGAGAACGAAATATCAATGCCCGATATCACTCTTTTGCCCGAGATCGCCGAGGTGTTCGGCATCAGTATTGACGAGCTTTTTGATCTGACTGCAGAGCAAAAGCTTAAGCGAATTGAAAACAGAATAGAAATTGAGGATGAGCTTTCCGATCAGACCTTCTCGGAATATGAGGAATTCCTTAATGGACAGCTTAACTCAAGCGAGAATAAATCAGCCGCACTTTCTCTGCTGGCAAATCTGTATTATCACCGTATAGAAGCCGACAGCAGAAGGGTAAGCAAATACGGCAGGGAAGCGATCCTTCTGGATCCTGCTAAAAAGGATTGCCAATGGCTGCTTATCAAGGCAGAGGGGCATACTGTTTGGGATTGGAATATCGCAAACCATTCTGACGCTATAGACTTCTATAAGTCTGTTATCGCATCCGACGTAGGATCGCCAAAATCCGCCCTGCCATACTACTACCTTATTGACAATCTTTTAGCCGATAACAGAGCTGACGAGGCAGAAGAATATCTTCAGATTTTTGCTACTCTGCCATCCGCCAATCTTGTTATGATTGACGTATATAAGGCATATATTGCTCTTGCAAGATTTGACGTTGCTTTGGCTGATCAGATCATTGAGTCCGGTCTTGAGGCTCATCCCGACAACTGCGGCTATCTCTTTGAGGCGGCACAGTACTATGCGAGAAGGTGTATGTACGATAAGGCAATCAGCCTCTACGAGCGTGATTGGGAGCTTGACAGCAAGCCCAGATACACAGACGCCCTGCAGGGAATCGCGACGATATATAAGATCAAAGGTGACAAGGATTCCGCAGCAAAGACCTACGACAGATTGCTTGAGTGCCTTAAAACCGAGTGGGGATACAGCGAGGAGGATAAGCCTTATCTCGAAACTCTGCGAGAGAAAAAGAAGCTTCTTTGATAAATACAGGCTGTCCCGATAAAAAAACGGGACAGCTTTTAAAATTCCTATTGACAAACTCGTGTTCGTATGTTATAATAAGTTAACGAACTCCTGTTCGCCCCCACGAAATTAAAGGAGAAAGCTTGAAAATTGAATTTCCAAGCCGTCGTTTGTGTCTTTCGCTTCGCAAAGGATGAAACAAATTTTTACCGAAAAACGAAGACAAACGACCACTCCGACGAAAGGAATGGTTATAATTATGAGAGCAAAGAATGATGAGAGAAAAATGGAGGTTTACCGCTTCGTAAACGACTTTCTCCAGGAGCGTGGCGTTTGTCCCACCACCCAGGAGATCGGTGATGCACTTGGTATGGCTAAGTCCACCGTGTCAAAGTATATGTCCCGTCTCGAGGAGGAGGGGCTGATAGAGAAGTACGGCAGATACCAGACCAGAACCGCGGACAGCGGCACCTGCGTGCTTATGCCAGTCGTGGGCTCTATCGCCTGCGGCCAGCCTATCCTTGCTATCGAGGACGTTGAGGAATATATTCCCATTAACGTCGGCCTGCTTGGCTACGGTGAATATTTTGGCCTTATTGCACGCGGTGATTCTATGATCGAGGCTGGCATCTGCGACGGCGATACCGTTTACGTAAGGAAGCAGAGCACCGCTATCGACGGCGAGATCGTTGTTGCTATGGTAGAGGATGAGTTTTCTGATGGCTGGAGTGCTACACTCAAGCGTTTTTACCGTGATATGAAGAACAACCGCTACATTCTTCATCCCGAGAATCCCGCTCTCGAGGATATTATCGTAGATAAGGTACACGTTGTCGGTGTAGCTGTCAGAGTGCTTAAGAATCTGGAGAGCACCAAGCGTAGATTCTGTTAATACTATTTGCCAATGTCCAATAGGGCATTGGCATTCTTTTTTTTATTGACTTTGCATATTTATTATGATATAATCAAATAAAAAGGCTTCAAGGAGCGGACTATGAGAAAGATAAATTTTTTACTTTTCGGCCTATTAATACTTCTGTGCGTGTCTCTGACCGCCTGCGTTATCGGCGGTGACCACGATTGCGTATACACCGCCTGGAGAGTGACGGAGGAGGCAAGCTGTACCAAGACGGGAGAGGAGCAGCGATCCTGTATCATCTGTTATGACAGCGAGACTCGCACTATTCCTAAAACCGACCACGACGTTGTCACCTTCGGTGGCACGAAAGCCACCTGTACCGAGGACGGTAGAGGTGAGGGGAGCTACTGTCAAGAGGGCAAGAAGGTTCTATCGGGTATGGGGAAG
>JAZNWM010000167.1:0-2717 GCA_045593345.1 Eubacteriales bacterium | reverse complement strand
GGATCTTAAGAGGATCATCGGTGCTATCGGCGGTAAGGCACGTAGGATCAGCGTAATTATGCCTATGCTTTACGAGGGCAGACAGCATAAGAGATCGGGCAGAGAATCGCTTGACTGCGCTCTCGCACTTCAGGAAATCGTAAGTATGGGTGTAACAAATCTTATCACCTTCGACGCTCACGATCCCCGTGTTCAGAATGCTATTCCTCTTCACGGCTTCGAGGACGTACGCTCCAGCTATCAGATGATAAAGGCTATGCTCCGCACCTATCCCGATATTGATATTAACCCCGATAATACAATGATTATTTCTCCCGATGAGGGCGGAATGGGTAAATGTATGTATTATTCCTCGGTTATGGGAATCGACCTTGGTATGTTCTATAAGCGACGCGACTACTCGATTATCGTAAATGGTAAGAATCCCATCGTTGCTCACGAGTATCTCGGACGCGACGTTAAGGGTAAGGACGTTATTATCGTTGATGATATGATCTCCTCCGGCGACTCTGTTATTGACGTTGGTAAGCAGCTTAAGGAGAAGGGGGCGAAGCGTATCTTCGTATTCGCTACCTTCGGTCTGTTCTGCAACGGCCTTGAGAATCTTGACAAGGCACATGAGGAGGGAATTATAGATCAGATCTTCACCACCAACCTGGTTTACAGAACTCCCGAGCTGCTTCAGAGAGACTGGTACACCGAGGTTAATATGTGTAAGTACGTGGCTTATATCGTTGATACCCTCAACCACGACAGAACCATCAGCCATCTTCTTAATCAGTCTAAGAAGATTCACACTATTCTTGATAAGCATAAGAAGGAAAAGATATAATTTATCTTTAAATTGGTAGCCGATAACCGTCACTTATATGTGTTATTGGCTATCCTTTACTAAGTTTTTTTGAAGGGAGGCCTTATGAGAATTACCCTTGAGAGCGACTACGCATTAAGAATACTTACCGCTATGGCAGGCTATGACGCCGTCACAGACGCCAAGACTATCTCCGCCGATACCTCGGTTACGATAAGGTTTACTCTTAAGATACTTCATAAGCTTGTGCAGGGGGATTTCGTTCAGTCCTACAAGGGCGTAAACGGCGGATATAAGCTTAAGGCCTCGCCCGAGGAAATAACCCTGAAGAACGTTATTGAGCTTATTGACGGCCCTATCGCTATTGCAAGATGTCTTGAGTCGGAGGAGGCCTGCTCGCTTAACTGCGACAAATCTGCCTGCGATTATCACCACATTTTTGATATTATCAGCATTGAGCTTGCCAGCAAGCTTAATAAGATAACCATTCAGGACGTTATTGACAAGAAATATTATATTTAGGAGGAAGATATGCTTTATACCTCAAAAATATCCTTCCCCGGACTTGGTATAGAGGAGTTCAGCGTTAACAGCGTTGCCTTCACCATTCCCGGCACGGATATCGGAATTGCCTGGTACGCAATAATCATTACCTTTGGAATGCTTTGCTGTATCGCTTACGTTATTCTTCAGTCGAAGAAGATTGGCGTCACAATTGACGACATTATTGATTACGCACTTTTCACTATTCCCATCGGCGTTATCGGTGCAAGACTTTACTACGTAATATTTGATACCGAGAATACTTATGAAACTCTTGCCGAGGTCTTTAATATAAGGGGCGGCGGTCTTGCCATCTACGGCGGTATTATCGCAGGAGCCCTTACGGTGCTCGGTGTTTCCTTCTTCAAGAAGATTAACTTCTTCGCTATCGGTGACTGTGTCGCACCCGGCGTGCTTCTCGCACAGGGCATCGGCAGATGGGGTAACTTTATGAATGGCGAGGCCTTTGGCGGTCCTACCGACCTGTTTATCAGAATGGGCCTTCAGAACCGTAATACCTACGGTCAGCTTATGTACGTACACCCCACCTTCCTTTATGAGTCACTCTGGAACCTTCTCGGTGTGCTTCTTGTTTACCTTTATTCAAGACTAGTAGGTAAGAAGTATGACGGTCAGCTGATTCTTCTCACCTTCGGCTGGTACGGCCTTGGCCGTATGTTCATTGAGGGACTTCGTACCGACAGCCTTTACATCGGTGATACCGGTATCAGAGTATCCCAGCTTCTCGCCGGCATCATTCTTGCCGTTTGTGTTGTTCTGCTTATCCTCTTCGCATTAAAGAAGCCTACCAAGGCTCTTTATATGAAGCCCGCACCCGTTGAGGGAGAGAAGAAGGAAGACGAGCTTATGAAGAAGCTTAAGTCACTCTTTGCAGGCAAGAATACAGAGGCTGACGAGACACCGTCTGAGAAGGCAGAAGACTCTGCAGAAGATAAAAATAAAGAAAACGAGAAATAAAATATGGCAGAAATTATCAGCGGCAAAGTCGTCTCTGAAAAACTGCGTTCGGAATTAAGAAACGAGGTGGCGAGGCTTCGGGACGAGGGCATTACTCCGGGCCTCGCTGTTATCGTCGTCGGACGCGATCCTGCCTCGGCGGTTTACGTGAGAAATAAGCATAAGGCCTGCCTTGACGTAGGAATTGAGTCTTATCAGATCGAATATCCCGACGGCATCAGCGAAGAAGAGCTGCTTTTAAAAATTGACGAGCTTAACGCAGACTCTAAGGTAAACGGTATACTCGTTCAGCTTCCTCTTCCCGATAATATTGACGAGCGAAGAGTTATAGAACGTATCTCTCCCGAGAAGGACGTTGATGCCTTCCATCCTGTAAACGTTGGTA
>JAZNWM010000166.1:0-3524 GCA_045593345.1 Eubacteriales bacterium | reverse complement strand
CAGTCAACTGGGACCCCAACTTCGATGAAACCAGAAAAGAACCCCGGGTGCTTCCCTCTCGCTTCCCCAACCTGCTGGTAAACGGCTCATCCGGTATTGCGGTGGGTATGGCAACGAATATTCCTCCCCACAATCTCTCCGAGGTTATCGATGGTATTACCTACAGAATCGATAATCCCGAGTGTACGGTAGACGACCTTATGATGTTTATTAAGGGACCCGACTTCCCCACTGCGGCTGTTATCTACGGCTCACGCGGTATCAGAGAGGCATACGAAACAGGCCGCGGAAAGATATACATAAGAGCGAGAGCCACTATTGAGGATGAGCATAGAAGAATAATCTTTACCGAGATTCCCTATATGGTAAACAAGTCTATGCTTATCGAGAGTATGGCAAATCTGGTTAAGGATAAGAAGATTGAGGGCATCACCGCCCTTCGTGACGAGTCGGGTAGAGGCGGTATGAGAATCGTTGTTGAGTACCGCAGAGATGCCAACGCCGAGGTCATTCTTAATCAGCTTTATAAGTACACACAGCTTCAGGACACCTGCTCTGTAAATATGCTCGTCATAGACGGCGGAGAGCCTAAAACACTCAATTTGCCAACTATACTTGACAAATATATAGGTTTCCAGAAGGAAGTTATAGAGAGAAGAACAAAATTTGACCTTGAAAAAGCACTTCGTGAGATCCATATTCTTGAGGGCTACAAAATAGCCACCGATAATATTGACGAGGTCATCAAGATCATTAAGGGCTCGGCATCCATTCCCGATGCGAAGCTTTCGCTGTGCAACCGCTTCGGTCTTACCGACCTGCAGGCACAGGCTATCGTAGAGATGACCCTCGGCAAGCTGTCCGGACTTGAAAGACAGAAGGTTGAGGACAGAATTGCAAAGCTTGAGATTCTTATTGCCGAGCTTCGCTCCATCCTTGAGAGTGAGGAGAAGCTTGAGTCTATTCTCAAGGGCGAGCTTGAGGACATCAAGAAGAAGTTCGGTGACGCAAGACGCTCCGAGCTTACCGAGGCAACCGAGGAGATCGACCTTGAGGACCTTATTGAAAGACACACCTGCGTTATCACCGTTTCACATACGGGATACATCAAGCGTCAGAGAGCCGACGTTTACTCGGCACAGAACAGAGGCGGTAAGGGTGTTATCGGTATGAAGACCAAGGAGGATGACTTCGTCGAGGACGTTATCGTGGCAAACAGCCACTCCTACCTTATGTTCTTCACCAACAAGGGACGCGTATATGCGAAAAAGGCGTACAGAATTCCCGAGGCAGGCAAGACTGCAAAGGGCACTAACCTGGTCAACATCATCGAGCTTATGGACGGGGAGTTTGTGACCGCGATTATTCCTATCACCGAGTTCACCGAGGGCGAGTATCTTACGATGGTCACCAAGCTTGGCGTTATCAAGAGAACCCTGCTCTCCGAATTTGAGTACCAGAGAAAGAGCGGTAAGATCGCTATCAGCCTTGACGAGAACGACGAGCTTATCTTCGTAAGACATACGAAGGGTGACGAGTCGCTTATCCTCGCTACGAGAGATGGTCTTGCGGTAAGATTTGACGAGAACAACGTTCGTTCTATGGGACGCGGTGCAAGAGGCGTACGCGGTATTACCCTTCAGGGTGACGACGTTGTAGTCGGCGTATGCGTCGTTGACGAGAGCAAGACTATTCTTACCGTTACCGAGAACGGTATGGGTAAGAGAACGCTCTTCTCTGACTTCCGCGAGATGAAGCACAGAGGCGGTAAGGGTGTTACCTGTCACCACATCAGCGACAAGACGGGTAAGCTTGCTGCAATCGTGACGGTTGCAGAGGACGACGATATTATGCTTATCACAAACGAGGGTACGATTATCAGAACCAACGTTTCGGGCATCAATATCTACTCCAGAACGGCAAGCGGCGTTATTCTTATGCGACTTGACGACGGATGCACCATCAACAACGTTGCCCGTCTTGAGAAGGCAGAGGAGATTGAGAAGCAGAGCGAGGAGGCTGAGGCTGCAGTAGCCGAAAATAATACAGCCGAGACTACTGCCCTGCCCGAAGCAGATGCAAGGCTTACCGAGGATGAAAATTCCGAGGAATAATTTCCGATATGAGTCGTGTGACTCTTGAAATTAATAATAAAAAAATAAAAAATATATGAAAATTCCGCATTTTGATGCGGTAAGGAGGATTTACTATGACATTCCAGGAAAAACTCGTAATTCTCAGAAAATCCAAGGGACTTACCCAGGACGAATTTGCAAGTGCAGTAGGCGTTTCCAGACAGGCGGTTTATAAGTGGGAAAGCGGCCAGTCCTATCCCGAGGTTCCCAAGCTTCTTGAGATGAAGCTTCTCTTTACTATTTCTATCGACGAGCTTCTTGATGACAGCTATGACATTCCTCTTCCTGAAAAGAAGAAGAAAAAGAGAACACCTAAGGCTGATGCTCCAAAGGCAGAGGCACCCAAGGCTGCAAAGCCCGCAGCACCCAAGGCAGCTCCTGCTCCCAAGGCAGAGGCTCCCAAGGCAGCTTCTGCACCTGCAGCACCCAAGGCAGCTCCTGCTCCTAAGGCAGAGGCTCCCAAGGCTGCTCCTGCACCTGCAGCACCTAAGGCAGAGCCCGCTCCCGCACCTAAGGCAGAGGCACCTAAGGCGGCTCCCGTAGCTCCCACCGCACCCGTTGCTCCTGCAGCTCCTAAGGCAGAGCCCGCTCCTGCTCCCAAGGCAGAGCCGGTTGTTGATACCGTTCCCTCGCCCATCATTCTTGAGGACATCGTTAACGAGGAAGAGAAGAAGGCAGAGCCCGCAAAGAAGGGCGGCTTCTTCGACAGACTCTTCGGCAGAAAATAAGAAAAACAGCGTAGCATAGGCTACATATTCCCAAAAATTCACATACGTCCCCGTATTATTTGAATATTCAGCCAAAATTTCGTCTATAATCTTCGTGGGGTAATACGGGGCGTGGGAATAATTTTTACAAATGAACAGTATAGTTTAGCAAGAGGAAACGGTACGAGCTGAAAAAAGCTTTTGGCGAGCTTGTATTGTTTCCTCTTAACTACCGTAGAAAAAATAGAGAACAGACCGTCAGTTGACTTACGGTTATATCCACACAAAGTACAGTAAATTCAAAGCAAAAAAAGTAAAGAAAATATGAAAAAAGAAAAAAACAGACAGGGAGGAGCACTACGGGTTATTCCTCTCGGCGGCCTACAGGAGATAGGTAAAAATATGACCGTCATTGAATACGGCGATGATATGCTGGTTATTGATGCGGGTCTCGGCTTTCCCGACGATGAGATGCTTGGCGTCGATTTAGTCATTCCTGATATATCCTATCTCGTTAAGAACGCCCATAAGATACGCGGCGTGCTTATCACCCACGGTCACGAGGACCACATCGGCGCAGTTCCCTTTTTGCTCCAGCAGATAAACGTTCCAATATACGGAACACGTCTTTCTCTCGGAATTATCGAGGGAAAGCTTGATGAAAATCCACCGCCCTTTGACC
>JAZNWM010000165.1:0-8125 GCA_045593345.1 Eubacteriales bacterium | reverse complement strand
CGCGTCAATTGCCTCGGTGTGTCCCAGTGCCTCAACAGTTTCCTGTGCAACGAGCACCTTGTCACAAACGCTACAATGCTTACCCTCGGTAAGACCTGTATTCTCACAATCGGGAGCAACAGCCGCGTCAATTACCTCGGTATGACCGAGAGCGGGAATAGTCTTCTGCTCCTCCAGGGTCGCGTCGCAATTATTACATTTAATTCCGTCGGTCTTGCCTGCCTCCTCGCAGGTTGCCGCCGTGCCGGGGATAGTCTGCTGATCGTGCCCCAGGGCGGGTATGGCTTCACGCTCCTTCTCACCGCAGGAGCAGGAACGGACTCTTTCTCCATCCTCGGTGCAGGTGGCGTCTTTTACGGCGGTCCATTCGCCGAATTCGTGTCGGTGAATAAGCTCACAGCCCGCAAGAATTGCGACCAGAGCCATAATACACAGACATAACGCTATGATTCGCTTCATTTTTTGGTCCTCCTAAAAATTTTAATATCATCGCCTAAAATAATTATATATTATTTGAATTTTTGTGTCAATATAAATATACTTTAAATGTGCATTTTATACATAAATATTAGTCAAAATATACAAAACAGTAACTAATTAATTATAAAAATCAAATATAAATATGTTTAAAACGCTCATAGCCGTGGGATAGAAATGTTCGGAAAATAAAAAAGGTAGGCAACGCAGATTCGTTGCCCACCAAAGGATATTTTATCACAAAAAATCGCTTATGTCAATAGACTTTTTAAAAATAGAACAGGTTTTACAATTTGGACATATATATCAAAAATTTTTTAGAAAATTTTGCAAAAACTGTTTATTTTTCACAAAGAATATGCTATAATAAAGATGCGGAGGGGAGCTCTCCGCTACCCGCTCCGCAAGAACTCAGGAAAGGATACCCCACGTGGGGTGCTCTCGAAAGAGAGTGGTAACAGTATGAAGATTACGATTTACGGCAAGCAGATGACCGTTCGCGACAGCCTCAAGGAAGCAGTAGAAAAGAAGCTTTCTAAGTTTGATAGGTTCTTTGGCGAGGATACCGAGGCGTTTGTCACCTGTAAGGTTCGCAAAGGAGTAAAAATCATCGAGATCACCGTAAACTACGGCGGTACCACCTTCCGCTGCGAAGAGGAGAACGAAACCTTTATTACCGCACTTGACAGGGCGGTAGAGGGCCTTGAAAGACAGATCAGGAAGAACAAGACCCGTGTTGAGAAGATGGTGAAAAAGGGCACCATCGAGATCGGAGATTATTACGATGACGAGTACGTGGAGGAGGACGAGTTTGAGATCCGCGTTAAGACCTTCCCCTTCAAGCCAATGACTCCCGAGGAGGCAATACTGCAGATGAACCTTATCGGTCACTCCTTCTATGCCTTCACCGATTCCGAGTCGGGCGAGACCTGTGTTGTATATAAGAGGAAGGCAGGAAGCTACGGCCTGATAGTTCCTGAAAGGTAAAATTCGGCGATAGCCGTCGTTTGTCACCGCTCGCTGTAGATTATACTACAGCTTCGGGATTCCAAAGCAACGACTCTCATCCAAATTTTCCTCTTTCAGCGGGAAAAACGTAAATTGATTTACGTTATGGTATATAACAATCAAATAAAACGAAACGAGGGGCGGCGGTTTGCCGCCCCTTTGAAAAAATTTTGGAATTTTCTGTAACCTTTTATGTCCTTTCGGTGTCTTATAGGGCGAGAGGGAAAGAAAGAGCGGCCCGCGGACAAATTTCACTTTACGAGGTAGTCTTATGGATGACAAGAGGATAATCGAGCTGTATTTTGATAGGGACGAGCGTGCTATAGAGGAAACTCGTATAAGCTACGGCCGTCTTATCTATTCGGTCGCCTATGGCATCCTGGAGTCGCCGCCCGACTCGGAGGAGTGTGAGAACGATACCTACCTTCGTGCCTGGGACAGTATTCCGCCCACCCGTCCAAGCTATTTTTCGGCATATCTATCAAGGATAACGAGAAATCTCGCCCTGAACCGTCTGCGTGACGACAGAAGACGCAGGCCGCTTGGTGTAGAGCTTGTGTACGATGAGCTTGCAGAGGCAATACCCGACGGCGGGGGTGATATGTGTGAGGAGCTTGAGCTTCGGGATGCACTTAACGACTTTCTTTCATCCCTCGGAAAAACGAAGCGGCAGATATTTATGAAGCGGTATTTCTTTATGCGTGACGTCAGAACCATAGCTCGCGAGATGGGTGTGACGGTCAGCAGCGTAAAGGTGACGCTTCACAGAGCACGAGCCGAGCTTCGTGATTTCTTGGAGAAACGGGGAATAGTTATATGAACAAAAGAGAAAGACTGCTGCTCGCTATCGGCGAGGCAGACGAAAAGTACATAAAGGAGGCAGAATCAAGTATGAACACAGGACTTATTAAGGTGGCGGCGGTGCTTGCCGTAATTATAGCACTCTCGCTATACCTCTTCATCCCCTTCGCACCCGTTACAAGCGACCTTTCGGATTATCAGGACTCGGCATACCTTCCGATCATCGAGGGCATCGAGGACTACAGATTACAGTTTTTACAGCCGACCTATAAGAATAATTTCCAGAGCATCGCAGCTACGGTCGCGGGTCTGTTTACATTTAAGGGGGCTCTCGGTGGCGATATGCCGAACTTTGATGCCGATATGTCACCTACGCCTGAGAACGGTCTGATGGGCAACGGCTCCTACGTTGAGAACACCGATAATCAGGTAGGCGGCGTTATTGAGGGTGATCTTATGAAGATGACCGATAAGTACATCTTCCGTTACACAGGCTCGCATCTTTACGTTTTCTCAATAGCAAAGGAGCAATCCGAGCTTGTAGGCCTTTTTGAGGTTCCCACATTCCAGGCCGAATATCGTGCATCGGGTGAAATGTATCTGTCCTCTGACGGCAATACGATTACTATAATGAAGCAGATATTTGACAACAGCTCGAAGGCGGGCGTTGGACTTATCTCCATTGACGTCTCGGATATTAAGAACATCAGGCTTCGCGGTATGATGTCTATTGACGGTGAGTATAACACCAGCCGTATGGTTGACGGCAGACTTCTGCTTGTAACAAACTACGGCTTTAACCGTAACGGCGTTGATTATAACGATCCCGAAACCTTCGTTCCCACTATTGACTCGGGCAACGGTGCCCAGCCTATTCGGTTTGAGGATATTATCTATCCCGACAAGGTTGACGGAACCGACTACAGCGTAGTGGCACTTATTGATACCGACAATCTCGCCCTGCTGGGTGCACACGCCCTGCTTAACTTCACCGACGAGGTCTACGTGTCGGCAGAAAATATATACGTCAGCCGCGAGTACGTAAGTAAGGTTGAGGAGGGCAATACGGTTACTTCAAGCGATATGTCCGACATCGCGGTGCTCGGTTACTCTGACGGCAGCCTCAACGAGAAGGGTGTTATCACCTTAAAGGGACATACCGAGGATCAGTACAGCTTTGACGAGCTGGACGGCTATTTAAGAGTGGTCACGACCACCCTTGAATGCACCGATACCACGACACCCGCTGGCTATATTTCCCGAACGGTTGGCCCCCGGAACGTCAGCCTCTACATCGTTGACCTTAAGGACAACAGCGTCGCATACTCTCTTGAGAGCTTTGCTATTGACGGCGAGGAGGCAACTGCGGTAAGATTTGACGGCGACAGGGTTTACGTCTGCACCGCGGTGGTGGTGACCTTCACCGATCCCGTTTACTTCATCGATCTGTCGGATTATGCGAATATCACAAGTGCTGATACCGGCATTATCGAGGGATATTCGGATCACCTTATCAACTACGGCGAGGGTCTTACTCTCGGCATCGGCAGAGAGGATTGGTTGTACAGCAAGGTGGAGATTTACGCACAGCAGGGTGACAAGGTCGTTTCGGTACACGAGTATAAGTTCAACGGTGAATATTCGCTTGATTACAAATCCTATCTTGTAAACCGCGAAAACAATCTCTTCGGCTTTGCCGTAGAGTATTTCTACGAGTATGACGAAAACGACAAGTACGTTCAGTACAGCGACAAGTATATTCTTATCAGCTTTGACGAGCAGAGTATGCAGGTTCGCTATATTGACATCGCCCTCCTTGGCGACATTCTACCCTACAGAATAAGAGCCGCATATATTGACGGTTATCTTTATATCACGACCGATGACTCTGACCTTGTGGTTGAGAAAATAAATTAACCTGACAACTCAGCCGCCCTGAAATACGGGCGGCTTTTTTATTTTCCTCACTATTTTAAGTTGCAAAAGGGCGATTTTTTTGATAAAATATAAAAAAGTTTGTTTTGACTGCAACCTTTTTGGTCTTTTGGTTGTCAAATAGGACGAGGGGCAACGGCTGCAGTGACACATATTGATATGTTAAAGCATCGTAAAAGAGGTGACCGCTATGGAGGATAAGAAAATAATAGATCTGTATTTCGCTCGCGACGAGATGGCGATAGAGGAGTCACGCCTGAAGTATGGCAGGCTTCTTTTATCTATTGCCAATTCCATACTTAACAGCCGTCACGAGTCGGAGGAATGCGAGAACGATACCTATTATCGGGCGTGGAGTAGTATTCCGCCCACCGTACCCGACTCGCTCTCTGCCTATCTGTCCAGGATAATCAGAAATTTAGCCATTAACCGCTACCGCCGTAATAAAAGGCAGCGGTCTGCTGAAATGGATATTATCCTTGACGAGCTGTCCGAGGTCATTCCCGAGGCCCAGGCTGATCCTACCGAGCAGATCGTTCTTCGCGACGCCCTGGAGGGCTTTGTCAGGGGGCTTGATCTGACGAAGCGGCTCATATTCCTTAAGCGATATTTTTATATGATGTCGGTTAAGGATATTGCCCTTGATATGTCTGTTGGCGTCGGAACGGTGAAGTCACACTTGTACCGAACAAGAATTGCCCTTCAAAAATATCTTACTGAAAGAGGAATAACGATATGAAGGAGAAAGAAAAGAACATACTTTTAGCTCTCGGTGATATAAACGAAAAATATCTTGACTCTGCAAGGCCGAGGGAGAGAAAAAACAATACCGCAAAAATCATAAGCGTGGCGGCAAGCCTCGTTCTGGTCGTTGGAATAACCCTGGCGGCGGTGCTGCTTGGCGGCGGTAATCCGCCTCTTGACGATAATCCGTCTGCGGAGGGCGAGGGGCCCTTTGAGGAAGGCACTCCGCTTCCCGATCTGCCGCGGCCGAATAAAAGTCTTGCGGACGTGATGCAGGATTTTCTTGATTCGGGCTACGGCTCGGGTGACCTCGGTGATGCCGCACCCGACGTCGACTTTGATGGTGGCGTTCCCGAGGGTGGCTTTGACGCACCGGATGCCGCACCCGATACAAACTTCGGCGGTGGTGTTCCCGAGGGGGACTCGAATAACGGTAGCTACGTTGAGGTTACCGACAATCAGATTCAGGGTATAATTGAAGGAGACCTTTACAAAACCACAGATAAATATATCTTCCGCTACCGCGACAGCTCTCTCTGTATATATTCCATAGACGGCGAGAGGTCGGAAAGGATTTCCGTCACACAGATAAATTCTAACGGAAATAAGAATGAAGCCGATATGTTTCTCTCGGCAGACGGAAATACCGTCACCATAATTCAGTCGGAGTATGTGACCGAAATCTATGAATATGAAAATTACACTCGGTATTCGGGACACTACGTCACAAGAATATATTCCATAGACGTCTCGGACGTCAAGAAACCCGTCGTTAAAAAAACACTTGAGCTATCCGGCTTAAACCATGACGTTCGTAAGATCGATGATAAAATTTATCTTGTCACCTCTCATAGCTTTAATAAATCCGACATTGATATAGACAATCCCGAAACCTATATCCCGAGCATATCGGGCGACGATACCCACCTTTGCGACCTTGATAGGATATATTACTGTGACGAGATTAAGAAAGCTACCTACAGCTACGTCACCGTGTTTGACGAGGATGATCTGTCGCTTGTCAGTGAATTTGCAATTCTCTCGGAGACAACGTTTTATATTACGGACGTTTGCTTTACCGATAATCATATTATCTTCGAGTATCAGAGCGGCAAGAAAATTTCCGAGGAAGAGTCCACCTCCGAGGCGTATAGCTGGATCGAGCTTGTTGATTTTTCGGGCGAGGATTTAAGATACCGCGGCAGCCTTGAAATAAAGGGATGGGCAGAGGCAGGTCAGTACAGCTATGACGAGCAGGACGGTTATCTCAGGGTGGTCACCTCCACTCGCGTCTGGAAACGGTACCGGGTTGAAAAAAGCAGTGCATCTCTTTACGTCTACGATCTTTCCACTATGAGCCTTACCGCGTCGGTAGAGGATTTTGCTCCCGATGGCGAGAGGGCGACGGCGGTGAGGTTTGAGGGCGACAGTCTTTACGTGTGCACGGCCGAGACAGTCAGGTACACCGATCCCGTATTCTTCTTTGACCTGTCAGATTACGGCAATATCACTCAGGTGAATACGGGCTATATAGAGGGCTTCTCATCCTCACTTATCGATCTTGGCGAGGGATATCTATTGGGAATCGGCAAGGAGAGCACAAGTCATAGCAAGATTGAGATATATAAGCGAGAGGGCGAGTCGGTAGTCTCGGTGGCAAAGCAGGTGTTCAGAGGCAACTACGATACCGACTATCACGCCTATCTTATAGATCGGGAGAAAAATCTCTTCGGCCTCGCGGTGAACTATATCAAGGAGGGCTACGGCGTCTCATACGGCCACGGATATTTCCTCTGGCATTTTGACACCGATACAGAGAGTCTCTCGCTTATCACCGAAATATCGGGCGATACTACGCATACCTATTTCGGCTATGCCCGTGCCTTCGTGCGTGAGGGCTATCTATACCTGACCTCGGTGAACGAGTTTACTCCGTTCGTCGTTCGCAGAGTTGAGGTCGAATAACCTTCTTTAAATAGCAAAAAAAGGACGAGAAATTCTCGTCCTTTTTGTCGAAAAAATGAGTATACGTTACTTGATTTCCTTGATCTTCATAATATCGTACGGCGTGGTCTGATATACGAAATAATTCAGCCAATTGGTGAAGAGCAGGGTCGCGTGACCACGCCAGGTGCTGACGGGCGTTTTGCTGTCGTCGTCATTGGGGAAGTAATTTTCGGGTATCTTTGGATTAAGCCCCGCCTCCTTGTCGCGGGTGTATTCCTTGTTCAGCGTGTCGGCGTCATACTCCGAGTGTCCCGTAAGGAATACCTGTCTGCCACGCTTGGTCTTGATGGCGTACACGCCCGCCCTGTCGGAGGAGGCGAGTATCTTAAGCCCCTTTACCGCATCGATATCCTCGCGGCGTACGGTGGTATAGCGGGAGTGGGGAACGTAGAAAACGTCGTCAAAGCCGCGGAAAAGAATAGATCTCTTGTGATCGACACGGTGGGAATATACTCCCGAAAGCTTCTCGTCCATCATATACTTTTTTATGCCAAAGTGGTAGTAAAGTCCCGCCTGGGCACCCCAACATATATGCAGGGTGGAGTGTACGTGGGATTTTGACCATTCCATAATCTCGCACAGCTCGTCCCAGTAGTCCACCTCCTCAAACTCCATCTTCTCCACGGGAGCACCCGTAATGATCATTCCGTCGTAGAAGCTGTCACGAACGTCGGAGAACTCCTTGTAGAAGGCGAGCAGATGCTCCTCGGAGATGTTCTTCGCCTGATGGGTGGTGGTACGGATAAGCTCTATCTCAACCTGCAGCGGCGTGTTGCCGAGCAGACGGGATAATTGTGTCTCCGTGTCAACTTTAGTTGGCATTAGGTTCAAAATCAGTATTTTTAATGGACGGATATCCTGTTTTATCGCCCGCTTCTCGGTCATAACGAAGATATTCTCGTTCTCCAGCGTTTTGACCGCGGGCAGCTCGTTAGGTATTTTTATCGGCATATTTGTCGATACCTCTTTCAGTAATTAGTCAATGGATGCGAGAGCCACCGCAAGATCCTCAATAAGATCCTCCGCACTCTCAATACCGCAGGAATAGCGGATAAGGTCGGGGCTGACGCCCGCCGCACGAAGCTCATCGTCGTTCATCTGCCTGTGAGTTGCACTTGCAGGATGCAGGCAGCAGGTGCGGGCATCGGCAACG
>JAZNWM010000164.1:0-1748 GCA_045593345.1 Eubacteriales bacterium | reverse complement strand
TCTGAATATATTGAGTACGTTTCGCTCTCGGGTGACGCTATCGTTACCAGCGGTTCTTATCAGAGATATTATTACGTTGACGGTAAGACCTATCATCACATTATCGACCGCGATACGCTTATGCCCGCGGACAAAGGTTTTTTATCCGTATCCGTAATCTGCAAGGATTCGGGAATGGGTGACGGACTTTCTACCGCGCTTTTCTGCATGGATCTTGAGGATGCGCTTGACTTAGTTAATTCGCTTGACGGAGTTGAGGCTATGTTCGTTACCGAGGATGAAGCAAAGCATTATTCAAACGGATTTGAAAATTACGTTTTTACCCCGTAAAAAAGGCTTTTAGATTATATTGACAAAAACGCTCACAAAAAAGTGAGCGTTTTCTCTTTTCGTCTTGATATTTTGCATGTTTTATGATATAATTTTCAGGATATAATATTATACAAGAGGTTTTATAATGATAGTTACTAATGATATTAAATACGTTGGTGTAGACGACCACGAAATCGATTTATTTGAGGGACAGTACGACGTGCCCTGCGGTATGGCGTATAACTCCTATGTTATAATTGACGAGAGAGTTGCGGTTATGGACAGCGTGGATATCCGCTTTTCAGACGAGTGGGTGAAGAATATAAAGGATACCCTCGGTGACAGAACGCCCGATTATCTTGTGGTACAGCATATGGAGTCCGACCACTCCTCCAGTATTCTATTCTTCCTTAATGCTTTTCCAAAGGCTACGGTTGTCTCATCGGCAAAGGCGTTTAATATGATGCGTGGCTTCTTCGGTACCGATTTTGAGGACAGAAGGATAGTGGTTGGCGAAGGGGACAGGCTCTCTCTCGGCAGACACGAGCTCAGCTTTATCACCGCACCTATGGTTCACTGGCCCGAGGTTATATTAAGCTATGACCTGCTTGATAAGGTGCTGTTCTCGGCAGATGCCTTCGGCAAGTTCGGTGCACTTGATTATGATGACGAGTGGGAGTGCGAGGCAAGACGCTATTACTTCGGCATCGTCGGTAAATACGGCACGCAGGTACAGGCCCTGCTTAAGAAGGCATCGGCACTTGATATTCAGATCATCTGCCCCCTTCACGGCCCCGTCCTTTCGGAGAACGTTGGACACTATATCAGCCTATATGACACCTGGTCGGCTTACCGTCCCGAGAGCTCGGGCGTATGCATCGCATATACCTCGGTTTACGGCAATACTAAAGAGGCGGCAGAGCTGCTTGCCAGTGAGCTTGAGGCGAGGGGCGTTAAGGTTGCCATCTCCGACCTTGCGAGATGCGATATGCACGAGGCGGTGGAGGATGCATTCAGATATGACAGACTCGTCCTTGCGACCACTACCTATAACGGAGATGTTTTTCCCTTTATGAAGGAGTTTATCAACCACCTTACCGAGCGTAATTATCAGAACAGACGGGTGGCGTTTATTGAGAACGGCTCCTGGGCAGCTATGGCAACGAAGGTTATGAGGGGCATGCTTGAGAAGAGCAAAAATCTCACCTACGCCGAGAATACTGTTAAGATCACCTCCGCACTTAACGAGGAGAGTAAGATTCAGATCAAGGCACTTGCAGAGGAATTTTCAAATTAATAGCCGAAATGTGATTAAATCACAGAAAAGCGTTAATCCTTTTGGTATAATTAAATCACAAAAACAAAATTGATTAAACGAAAGGAAAAAAATATTATGGCAAAGTACGTATGCGACGTATGTGGATGGGAATATGACG
>JAZNWM010000163.1:0-1648 GCA_045593345.1 Eubacteriales bacterium | reverse complement strand
TAAGACACGCTGTAAAATATAAACAGCCCGCTCCCCCCTTCACCACGTCTACTCTTCAGCAGGGGGCATCCAGACAGCTTGGCTATCAGTCCCAGAGAATTATGAAGGTGGCACAGGAGCTGTACGACGGTCTTAATCTGGGCGTCAGCCACGGCGGTGTGCAGGGTCTTATCACCTATATGCGTACCGACTCCACCAGAATTTCTACATCCGCACAGGAGAGCTGTGCCGCATATATCAAGGAAAAATACGGCGAGGAATTTCTTCCCTCGACCCAGCGTAGCTTCAAGACAAACGCATCGGCACAGGATGCTCACGAGGCGATCCGTCCCTCTAACGTGTATATCACACCCAAATCCATCAGAAAGATGCTGACGAGCGAGCAGTACAGGCTTTATAAGCTTATCTGGGAGAGATTTATCGCCAGTCAGATGGAGTCTGCCGTTCTCGACACCGTTTCGGTTGAGATTGAGAACAGCGGTTATATTTTCAAGACGGGCGGCTACGTTATCAAGTCAAAGGGATATCTTCACATCTACGATTACGTAAGCGACGACGAGGCAGACAGAGAGAGCGAGGAGATCAATCTTCAGAGCCTTCCTAACGTTAAGAAAAACGAAATTCTCAGTGCATCGGGTATTCAGGCACATCAGCACTTCACCGAGCCGCCTGCAAGATACACCGAGGCATCTCTTATCAAATTCCTTGAGGAGAACGGCATTGGCCGTCCCTCAACCTACGCACCTATTATTTCAATCATCATCTCCCGCGAGTACGTGAAACGCGACGGCAAGTCGCTGGTCGCAACTCCTCTCGGTGAGATTACCACCAACTTTATGCGTCAGCATTTCCCCGAGATTATCGACTATGAGTTTACCGCGTCTATGGAGGCGAAGCTTGACTCTATCGAGAATAAGGAGAACACCATCGTGGGCGTTATCTCCGAGTTCTACGAGAAATTTGAGGCCGAGCTTGAGGCGGTGTCAAGGGGCGATAATAAGGTGGAGCTTAATATTCCCGCCGAGGAGAGCGACGTTATATGCGACAGATGCGGCTCCAGGATGGTGTATAAAAACGGCAGATACGGAAAATTTCTCGCTTGTCCCAAATATCCCGACTGCAAGTGCACGAAGGCTATTGATAAGAACGGCAACGTCGCCCAGGAGGAGGAAAAGGCCCCCATTCTCGCAGGATTCAAGTGTGAGGTGTGTGGCGGTGAAATGGTCGTCCGCAACGGAAGATACGGCAGCTTTTACGCCTGCATTAATTATCCTACCTGTACCTTTACGAAGCAGAAGGTGACCGACACGGGTGTCCCTTGCCCAAAGTGTAATTCAAGAATACTTGCACGTCACGGAAAGGGCAAGATGCTGTTCTACAGCTGTGAGATGTATCCCGAGTGCGATTTCTCTACCTGGGATATGCCTCTTAACGAGAAGTGTCCCGACTGCGGTGCACCTCTTTACTACCGTAAGAGCCGAAAGAACGTCATCTGCAAGGAGAAAAACTGCTCCTACAAGCGAGATGAGGAAATGACGGTAATTGAGTAAATGAGTAACGACGTTAAAATAAAGGTTATCGGAGCAGGACTGGCAGGATGCGAGGCGGCTTACGCCGCGGCACGTCTTGGAGTGAAGGTGGAGCTTTA
>JAZNWM010000162.1:0-2481 GCA_045593345.1 Eubacteriales bacterium | reverse complement strand
CCTGCCGCATGGGTTGAAGCATGCCTCGGCATACCTTCAAGATTTACCGACATATCTATCAGTTCTTTAACCTGACTGTCGTTCTCATAAAGGTCACGCAGTTCTTTAGAGCCCTCAAGTGCGCGCGAAATAGTCATCCCGATAGAATGAGGAATAAGTTTTGCAATACGGTCGCAAAGAGCATAGGGCAAATCCATCGCCCTGCCTACATCTCTTATCGCCGCCCTTGCCGCCATTGTACCGAAAGTAACTATCTGAGAAACGTGGTCACTGCCGTATTTTTCAATAACATAGTCTATAACTTTCTGACGGTTGACATAGCAGAAATCTATATCAAAATCAGGCATTGACACTCTCTCGGGATTCAAGAATCGCTCAAAGAGAAGATCAAAGCACATAGGATCTACGTCTGTAATGCTAACGAGGAACGCCACAAGGCTGCCAGCACCCGAGCCTCTGCCCGGGCCAACGGGAATCTTCTTTGACTTGGCGTAGTTGACGAAGTCGCTGACGATAAGGAAGTAGGCGTTAAAGCCCATTTTATCAATAACCGAAAGCTCGTACTCAATTCTCGCCTCGTACTCCTCCCTCGTATGGGTGGAAAAGGTAATTCTGCCCTCGTTTATCTTGCGATTAAAGCCAAAATAGGCGTCCTCGCGAAGCTTCTCGGCGTGGGTCTTGCCGCCCTCGGGTCTGAAGTCAGGAAGATGAAGATGGTCGAAATCAAAATCGAAATTACACTTTTCTGCAATAAGAACGCTGTTTTTCACAGCATCCTTAAATCCTGTGAATAGAACCTTCATCTCCTCGCTGGACTTGAAATAAAACTCGTCAGTTTCAAATCCAAGAGGTCTGCCGTCACTGAGAAGCGTATTCATCTGAATGCACATAAGCGTCGCCTGGGTGTCGGCATCCGAACGCTCAAGATAGTGAACGTCGTTGGTTGCAACAAGAGGGATACCGTATTTCTCGGAGATAAGCTTCAGTCCGTAGTTTGCCCGACGCTCGTCGTCAAGACCGTGGTTCTGCACCTCAAGATAGAAATCGTCACCGAATATATTACGAAGCTCAAGTGCCGCAGCCTCCGCCTCTACCATACTGCCCGAGAGGATAAGCTGTGGGATCTTGCCCGCTATACAAGCCGAAAGAGCGACAAGTCCCTCACTGTGTGAACGGAGAAGCTCCATATCTACGCGGGGTTTTGAGTAGAAGCCGTCAATGAAGCTCATTGACACCATATATGAAAGATTTCTGTAGCCGATCTCATTCTTACAAAGAAGAATAAGGTGATTTCCGGAGGAGTCCTGACGCCCCTCCTTAAGATGACGGGAGCGTGGTGCTACGTATACCTCGCAGCCGATAATAGGCTTTATTCCCTTCTCCTTCAGCGATCGGTAAAACTCCACCGCACCGTACATAACACCGTGATCTGTTATCGCGACGGCATCCTGGCCAAGCTCCAACGCCTTATCTGCTATGGAAGATATTCTGGTCTGGCCGTCAAGCAGGCTGTATTCTGTATGAAGATGTAAATGAACGAATTCTCCCATAGCTTGTTCCTTTCTGAAAAATTGTATTTGTTAACCTTAAGCTTTTTATTCCTCGTCAATTCCCAAAAGCTCGCGTCCAAGCTCCTCAATTCTCTTCAATCTGTGAGAAAGACCCGATTTCGTAATTGATTCGGGAAGCTTTGCCGCGAGAAAAGAGAGCGGCAGGTCGGGATACTCAAGCCTTGCCCTTGCGGTATGCTCAAGCTCCTCGGGAAGAGAGGATAGAAGATTATGCTCCTCAAGCTTCTTTATTATTTTAAGCTGTCGCTCGGAGGCGACGGTCATCCTGTCATAGTTTTTGGTAACGCAATTAAGATATCTCTGTGTCTCTCTGCGTGCAAGAGTGGTTATTTTTCTTTCAATAACGCCGAAAACAATCCTGTTAAGTCCTGCGTGGCCGTAGAAGCTCTCTATATCATCGCCACGTCTGAAATAAAGCATAGCTCCGCTCTTTCTATTTGAAACACGCGGGGACATATCAAGTCCACGAAGAACGTCAGCAAAAAGCCACGTTCTGTCACCGAGAGTAAAATCAAGGGCATACTGCACCTGGGGATCGGACAATCTGCCTGCTGCAAGAAAAACGCCTCGCAGGAAGGAGGAAAGGCAGCTTCTGCATTTTAAAACAACCAGATTGCCTATTTCCGCCGTATCAAGCTCCGCAATTTCCTGAAGATATTTTGCGGCAGAAGGTGAATCAAAGGATACATAGATGCTTCTGCCCCCCTTTGGCGAGCGGTGTATCTCAGGCTCCTTGCCATAAAACTCCAAAGCGAGCTTTGATACAAACTCGGCGTACTCACGCTTCTCAAGTGAAATAGTTATCCTCTTGCCATCCGCCTGCCCCTTGGCAAACAGAACGCCGTAAAGAATCGCCCTTCTGCAACAGGCGGACTTATAGGAAGTCGGAGGCCAAGCGGTCTTAGGAAGA
>JAZNWM010000161.1:0-2540 GCA_045593345.1 Eubacteriales bacterium | reverse complement strand
ACAGACAGACAGACAGACAGGTAATTGCTCTGTCCTTTTGTCACGCCATAAATAATTAATAGCCTCTTTTTGCCTATTGGCGAAAAGAGGCTATCGCTTTTGTAAAAATCAATCGAAAGGAGGACGAAAAATGAACAGCTTGCTTCTTAACCTGATATACAGCCTCGTGCTTATCGTATCCGGCTTTGTAATTATTGCTACGCTCGACCGCTTTAAGATGCGTGTCGCACGCATTGCCTTCACCGTCCTCTTTGTCATTTGCCTCATATACATTCCCTTCTACTTTGGCGGCAACGCTATGGTGTCCCTCCTTTCGGGACTCTTTAAGGATCAGACGGTAGCCGAGACCTTCGTCGGCACTATGCAGGCGACTCTCGCCGCACCCTTCATCCTCTTCCGTTCGGTCACTACGGGAATGGCATTATTCTCAATTATCGCAGCCGTTGCGGGTATTATCGCAACGGTCGCCCTTGCTGTCAAGGTCGTTAACTACGTCCGCAGCTATCTGAAGAAGGCGGAGTTTAAATTTAAGCGTTTGAGACAGATCGTCTTGGACGAAGTGTTTCTCTATATTAATTACCGTTTTCTCTATAAACGACTTGAACGATATCGGAATTAATACCGTAAGATTTTTTAAAAAAACAAAAAATCTTATGGAGGAAAATACTTAAAAAATGAAAAAACTTAATAATAAGGGCTTTACGATCGTAGAGCTCGTTATCGTCGTTGCTGTTATAGCCATACTTGCGGCTGTACTCATCCCCACCATCAGCGGACTTATCAAGACCGCCCAGACTAGTGCCGACGTTACCCTGGTAAAGAACGTTAACCTCATTCTCGCCACAGAGCGTGCGACCGAGGGCAAGAACGCAACTATGCAGGATGCACTTGACGATGCTCTTGAGGGCGGCTACGACGTTACAAAGCTTAGCCCCACCAACAGCGATAACCTTATCCTCTGGGATCAGGATAGCGATAACTTCGTGCTTTATGCAAACGGCAAGTACAATAACGCAGGTGCAGAGGTTAAGGTAACTGATGAGTATAAGCTCTGGAATATCTCTGATACCACCGAGGGCTCTAAGCATTCCGTTTACTACACAGGTACCGCTACCGAGGTTGACGTTGACGGCGTAGGCTTTGATGCTGGTACAAGCAGCGTTGCTACCGTTAATTATGTAAACACCACGGGTACGGCGAAGAGCGTAGTCGTTCGTACTAATGGCGGAATGCTTACCGTAGATGCAGAGCAGGATGACGTTGTCCATTATGGTAAGGCTGATTCGGTAAATATCAAAGCCGTTAAGGCAGCATCCTATCACGAATTCGGTAACGTATCAGGAAACATTACTATCTCCAAGGGTAATATTTCTATGGAACAGGGTTCTTCGGCTGCAGCGATTATAGTTGATTTGTCGGTAGTTTCCGGTGATTCAACCGCAAAGGTTTCGGTTAATACCAATGGTGTAGAAAATGTTCCCGTTATCGTAGACAAAACAGCGGCAGATGCTCTTTCAAACGTTGAGCTTAACATAGGAACAAATGATTTTGTGAATACCGGTGTTGACGGTGTAGCTGTAATTAAAAATAACGGCTATGAAACTCTTCAGGCTGCGATTGATGCTGCCGTGGACGGTGACGTAATAGTGCTCTTGGAAGATATTGCTTTGGGAACAGATGAAGCAATATTGGTTAATAAGACCGTTACGTTGAATTTAAATGGTAAATCGATTCGCGGTTCTAACGATCCTTTATTTGTTATTGGTGCAAATGTGGCAAAATATAAAGATCTTGAGGAAGATGAATATACATATAAAGGTCATCTTTCCGTATGCGGTGAGGGATCAATAATTTCAACAAAGTGGGATACGTTTGTTATATTTAACAGTGCTAAGCTTGATATTTACGGTGGTAATTTTGAAAGCTCTCATTGCGTAGTTTACGCTAATGGCGGTACCTTCAACGCATTCGGTGGCAATTTCACTACTACCGGCACAGGTGCTGGTTATATTGTAAGACTTAACAGTGCCGCATCAGCTAATATTTATGCCGGCAACTTTATATCAGAAAATGACGGTTGCTATGGAGTATATTTAGAGAATGCATCGGAAGTTAATTTAGGTTCTAAGGGTGAGTCAGGCCCGACAATCAATACTTGGAGATCTTGTATTACTACTAACGGTTCACATTCACACGCCGTTGTTGTTAACATTTATTCGGGTACGTATACATCCAATCGTATAGATGGTGACGTTGCTGATCAATCGGTTATTCAATTGGCAAATGACGAGGCAGAAACGCAGACTGTAAATATCTACGGTGGATATTTCGAGCAGACGGCTGCTCCTGAGGGCAGTGTATTTAACGTTAGATATGATGGAATCATTAACATTAACGTTGGCGGCGGAGAGTTCAAGTGTGTAGCCTCCAGATTGTTTACCGGTTTCTGCAAGACGAGTGTCAGTTGCCCCACAGAAGCTAACATCAGAGTAAATGTTACGAATGATGCAATTTCTACCAAACAAGTCGGATCGTAGCCA
>JAZNWM010000160.1:0-2788 GCA_045593345.1 Eubacteriales bacterium | reverse complement strand
GTTTCAAGCTCTTCTATAGTGAATTTAGAACCATCCACTTCCGCACTTGTCACTTTCCATGTGCCATAATACTTCTTTTCAGCATTTCCCGCGCAGGCAACAAGAGATACCATCATCACCAATACGACAATAATTGAAAATACTTTTTTCATCTTCATACCTCACTTGTTTAATTATAAAATAAAAAGGTGTGCAGCCGAAGTCGCACACCCGAAAAATGCACCGCTCCGTATGCCGCGACGCAATTTCAGCACCCCAATCAAGAATGCACGAAAAGAGGATGCATTTTTACCATAGTAAAATGCACCACTTGATTGGGAAAAATACATATGAAATTACGTCGCACCTAAATTATATAACACAAGTTAATAAAATGCAACAAAAAAACAGCACCCACGAAAAGTGGATGCTGTAATTTTTGAAATAATGTAACTTATCTCTTGGAGAACTGGCTCGCACGACGAGCTGCCTTGAGACCGTACTTCTTTCTTTCCTTCATTCTGGGGTCTCTGGTGAGGAAACCTGCCTTCTTGAGGGATGCACGGAATGTTTCGTCTGCAAGGAGAAGTGCGCGGGATGCGCCGTGACGGATAGCGCCTGCCTGACCGGAGAAGCCGCCGCCCTTTACGCTTGCAACGATATCGAACTTACCCATTGTACCGGTAACCTCGAAGGGCTGGTTGATGATGAGCTTCATGGTCTCGAGACCAAAGTAATCGTCAATGTCACGACCGTTGATTGTTACAACACCGGTACCGGGATAGAGACGAACGCGGGCAACAGAACTCTTTCTTCTGCCTGTGCCGTAGAAATAAGGCTTTGCACTTGTATACATTTTCTGTTATCCCCTTTCTCAGATCTCGTAAGCCTCAGGCTTCTGTGCCTGCTGCTTGTGTGCCTCGCCTGCATATACCTTGAGACGAGTGATTGCCTTGTCGCCGATAGAGTTGTGAGGAAGCATGCCCTTAACTGCGTGCTCCATTGCGAACTCGGGCTTTGTAGCCATAAGGTGCTTGTAGGAAACTTCCTTAAGACCACCGATGTAGCCGGAGTGACGGCGATAGAACTTCTGCTCAAGCTTCTTACCTGTGAGAACAGCCTTGGAAGCATTGATGATTACAACGAATTCGCCGCAGTCAACGTGAGGTGTGTACTCAGGACGGTGCTTGCCGCGAAGTATAGTAGCCGCTGCTGCAGCAGTCTTACCGAGGGGCTTGCCAGCCGCGTCGATAATATACCACTTGCGCTCAACGGTTTCTTTCTTTGCCATATAAGTAGACATAAGATTATCCTCCGATTTAGCTATTTGTGTTATTTTCAGCAAGTGAGATTATATCAAACCTATAGCGGCTTGTCAATACCTTTTTTGAAATTTTTTTCAAAAATTTAATTTAGTATGGCAAATGCTCTCGTTTTCTCTCGTTTTCTCGTTTTTGCTCGTTTTTTCTAATTTGCGAAGAATGAAATTATTTTCCCAGTCTCGCCTCTTCGCGCTCTTTTTCGCGCCTTTTTTCCTCATCTCTTGAGCGCTGGCGGGCTTCTCTGTCGCAGATAAGCTTGAAATCCCGACTGCGGAGAACCTCTGCAAGCTGCTTCTCGCTGACTATGGGCTCCTTTGTGAGAATGCCTGCATCGGGCTCCATATTTGCATCGTGATGATCACCGCCTGAGGTGAGGATATACTGTGGGTAATCCTTTGCAAACTCTCTTGCTATTCTGTTATGGTTCTTCTGGAAGGGGTGTCCGTTCCACACCTCAATACCGTCAAGGACAAAATCCTCGGTAACGGCGCAGTTGGTTCTGAAGGGGTGAGCCTGAATAAACACGCCGCCGTTATTACGCACGAGGCTTGCGGTCCAGTATTTGTTCTGAGTATAAACGTCAGGACAGCGATGGTAGAACTCCTCCTCAAGACCGTAGATAAGATAATCTGTGCTGAGAGTGCCCGCAAAGTTGACCTCCGCCCCCATAAGAACGTGAAGTCTTCCCTTTGCCGCCTTTTTTACCTCGCGATAGCCCTGAACAAAATGCTCCATCTGCTCGGAAAGAGACTTATCCTGCATATTTACAAAAGTACCCGCCGCAAGATGCTCGGTTATAACTATGGTTGAATAGCCCGCGCGAAGATATGCTTCTACGATGCCTTCAGCATCGTGACCTGCGCAACGGCTGACGTGACGGGTGTGGCAATGAAGCTCCGTTTTATATTTGTAGGACATATGGACCTCCCATATAATAATGTACCGATTTGATTATACCCCCGAGGCGTTTTTTTGTCAACCACCCATTCAATTCCGGCTTATCAGGATAGTGTTGCCGGCTTATGTAACCGAAAAAGCAAATGGCTACGGAAATCCGTAGCCATTCTTTTCCTTTATTTTACTTCGCGTCGTTCCGGCGGATCTCAACTCGTCTGATCTTACCGCTGATAGTCTTGGGAAGCTCGGAAACGAACTCAACGACACGGGGGTACTTATAGGGAGCTGTGTGCTCCTTAACGTAGGTCTGGATCTCCTTTTTCAGCGCGTCGCTGCCCTCCTTGCCCTTGACGAGGACGATGGTGGCCTTGACGATCTGGCCGCGGATAGGATCGGGAACGGGAGTGATCGCACACTCAAGAACGTAGGGAAGCTCCATGATAACGCTCTCGATCTCGAAGGGTCCGATGCGGTAGCCGGAGGACTTGATAACGTCGTCCGTACGTCCTACGTACCAGATATAGCCCTCCTCATCCATCCAGGCGGTGTCACCCGTATGGTAATAGCCGTCGTGCCATGCTTCCTTTGTG
>JAZNWM010000159.1:0-2704 GCA_045593345.1 Eubacteriales bacterium | reverse complement strand
GGAACGACGTGGATATACCTTATACAAAAGAAGAAGTCGTTAAGAATGATTTTTTGTTTATCAGCTATAAGCACGAGGATAATGAGATAGTAAGCGAGGTGATATCCTTCCTTGTGGAAAGGGGCGTTCGCCTTTGGTATGACGCCGACCTGGTTATCGGAGAGAACTGGACTAAGATTGCCGAGGGGCTGATAAAGCACGAAAATTGCAGGGGCGTTATCTTCTTTAACAGCGAAATATCCTTTACCAGCGAGCCGGTCTACCTGGAGAGAAAATACACTCTTGAGAAGAAGGAGACCTGCGAGAAGAAGAATATACCCTTCTTCGTTTTCCCCGTCAATATCGGCAAAACGTCTACCGTCCGACTGCTGAAGGCGGTGTTTGACTCGCTTCCCGATGATGATAAGGCTATCGAGCGTATCTGTCCGCTGGAGTACGTGGAGGGGATTTCCAGCCTCTTTGACAGACGTACTATATACTGCTACGCCGACCCCGAAAACAAAGAGGGCTATATGACCAAGCTGCTTGGCAATATCAAAAAGGCCTGCCCCACGATTATTGATAAAGAGGCTCTCAGCACCAGAGAGATTGAGAAGAATCTCGGCACGGTAAGCACCGCCCTTTCCTTTGGAATTTGCAAGGGTAAGGTGACTGAGGATCTGCCTGCATACTTCCTTGCAAGCAATCAGCGTATTGAGCATAAGGGCAGAAAATACATCGTTGAGGATGGAATTGCCTACGAGACCGCTAAAATGTCCTGGGTTCCCGTCTACTGCGATGAGGAGAGGTTCGTTTTGCTCTCGCGTGAGATCGTCGGCACTCGCAACGGCGGAGATTCGCTGAACGATTGGCTGGTGGGAGATTTTGCCAAGGCTGCCTTCGGCGAGGATGAGTGGCCCGAGGTGCTGCACGTGCGACTTCTCACCGAGGAGGATATTGCGAGGGCATCCACGCCTGATTTTCTTGCACTTAACACCTGCGATACGCATTGGTGGCTGGATTCCCGCAGCGAGGGTGCATTGCAGAAGGTCGTGAAGAAGGACGGAACGATCTACCACAGCGGATATAACTTCAGAGTCAAAAAATCGGGCGTTCGTCCCGTAATCTGCCTGAGAAAAGAATTCGTCGTCGCTCTGAAGCAAAAGTAATTTTGATTTTAATATTTAATAATTATACATATTGGAGGAAATCAAATGAGTGCTATTGATACTTACAAGGGTTCTTCGCTCGGTATTCTCAAGGACATCGTTAAAAGGAGCAGAGCAAGATCGAGTGCCAGCTCTATTTTCTATGAGTACAGAGATAAGTCTCAGATAGGTAAGGAAATATTCAAGGAGCTGTACGCCCGCTTCGATGATAAGAAGAAGGGCTTCTATATGGACGATTCCAAGGAGATCGGTATTCTCTCCCAGTGTCAGTCGCTCCAGGCTCTCCTGCTTCTTTCATCAAGCTTTGGACTCGGTTTCGACGACAAGCATATTTTAAGCAGTGAAAAGGAGAACCTTTCCATTCGCGAAATAATGGATTTCGTTATTGAGGATATTATGAGATCCATTTCTACCGAGAATAGCGGCGAATACAGGTTTGACGCATCTCCCTACGATACCAGCAGACACTTTGACGTCCAGTATTCAAACGTGGAGACTATTACCTGGGTTGTTTCCTGCTTCCTCCAGGCACTCAAATTCCACGCTCTTGAAAACGAGGTTTGCCGTTGGCAGAGCCAGCTCGTAGAGGTTATTACCTACAGTCTTAAATATCTGAACAAGGCCTTCATCTCGTCTCCCAACGTTGGCACGTCCAACAAGCTTGAGATCGGCTGGAACTTTACTGACGACTGTGAGGAGCCCTCTCTTTACTACTCCTTCACGGTATGCGAGTGCTTCGTTGAGCTGTTCGAGACCTTCAACACCGATAGCGACGGCAACGTTGACAATCTCGGCGGTTATCTGAAATATCGCGAGGCTCTTCGTAACTTTGAGAATCCGGAATACAGAATTGAGATGGATCCCGACGTAGTAGCTAAGTATAATGCCGAAAAGGCGGCTTACGAGGAGGCTCTCAGCAAGCCAATGCCCGGAAAGAATGAGTTTGGCAGAGACCAGGCGAGATTTAGTCCCTATTTTGAGCTTGCTCTTCTCTTCAAGGAGATCAACTGCGGCGTAGAGGGCATTGATAAGGATAGCGTTTACGGTGAGTTCGAGGATCATTGTAAGGCAGTCGCAAGAGAGGTTTGGAGACTTTCGAAGGATCATCTTGCGGACAAGTTCTTCTACAACGATCTTAAGACCACTCTTACCGAGGATGATATTACCATATCCACCACAAGTGACGCACTCTTCAACACGGTATATATAATCAACATTATGCTTGACGCCGGTCTCGACGAGGATCTTGACCGTGACAGAATGGTAGCTAACAGCAATCTTGAGTTGGCACTCAGCATCGGAAACCATAGCGGAGAGCTTGCAGAGCAGGCAGAGCGTGCCGACCGTGAATACAATAATCTGTTTGAATCCTGTCAGCTCGCTTCTCAGAAGGCTATCCGTACCTACGAGAAGCTTAAGACACAGGGCAAGGAGTACATAGTTGAGCAGTTCCTTGTCGGCTTCAACGAATCCTTCATCGTTCACAGAGATAAGGTAAAGGAGCTTCGTAAGCTCCGTATGCGTGTGTTCACTCTGATGCCCCTTCTTATCCGTAC
>JAZNWM010000158.1:0-10823 GCA_045593345.1 Eubacteriales bacterium | reverse complement strand
TCAATATATTCACAAACACCGTAAAAATTAGAATTAACTTCTATATTCAATATTCTGATTACTTGTATTCCATACCCCTCTAAAAAGGTTGTTCTTTCAATATCATAAAGCTTAGATTCGGGAGTATAATGTCCTGATCCGTCAAGCTCAATTACAAGCTTAGCCTCGGCACAATAAAAATCCGCAATATATTTTCCAAGAATCTTTTGTCGCAAAAACTTGACTTTATACGTACGAAGAAAATCGTACCATAGTCGTTTTTCTTCTTTAGTCATATTTTTGCGTAACTCTCTTGCGTTGGAAACGAGGCTTTTATTATGCTTTGAAATCATACAATCCCTCCACCGCTAAAGCGGTCCCCCTCCCTTTACACAAGGGAGGCTTCCTCGGGCATAAAATAAAAAAAGAAAATCCCGACGGCAAAGGCCATCGGGACGAATAAATCGCGGTACCACCCAAAATTCGCAGGAATATCCTGCATCTCTGATGCCTTAACGCGGCGTACGGCAGAGGCTACTGTGATTTTCGCGTCTGCAACTCGGGAGTGATCTTCGCCGTGGGCTACTTACCTGCGGCTCGCACCAACCGCCGCTTCTCTGCACGCTTTCACCAACGCTACTGTCTCCGTCACAGTTATTACCTCATTATTATAGATTATTATTTTTAAAATGTCAATAGATATAAAAAATATTTTCTTGACATAGGGGTCGAGGGGTGATATACTTTAAGAAAAAGGAGGCGGATTATGCTGGATGAGATAAAAATCAAGGAAGAGCTGCAGGATCTCGGCGTACCGCCGATAGAAATACACTTTTACGAGTGTACCGACTCCACCAACACGAGAGCAAAGGAATACGCCAAGACGAGAGGGGAAAATCGCGGTACGGCGGTCTTTATCGCAAACGAGCAGACCGCGGGTCGCGGACGGCGTGGCAGGATCTTTATCTCCCGAGGCGGTGCGGGTATATATATGAGCATACTTACCTACCCCTGTAAGCGAGGTGCGGACGCAACGGCCGCTACCGCCGGGGCTGCGGTTTCGCTTTCCCGTGCCATAGAGTCGCTGTGCGACTGCGAGGTCAAAATCAAATGGGTAAACGATATATACCTCGGCGGCAAAAAGCTCGCGGGAATATTGACCGAGGGAGAGATGGACGAGGAGGGTAAAATCGCCTATCAGATAGTCGGAATGGGAATAAATGTTTACAAAAACGCCATTTCCGACGAGATTTCTTCCATTGCTACCTCTCTTGAAGATGAGCTTGGTACCACGCCCGACAGGTCGAAACTCGTCGCAAGAATAATCGCGGAGCTGCTCGTCGACGGTGTCGATCACTATAAAGAATACAAGTCACGCTCGCTCGTCATAGGAAAAACCGTTACCGTACTTAAGCCCACCGAAAGTTATGAAGCGAGGGTCGTTGATATAAACCCCGATTTTTCTCTCACCGTAGAGCGTGACGGAAAGAGAGAAATACTCTTTACCGGTGAAATCAGTCTAAAAATTTGATATAAAATAATAAAACCGACCTAACAGCCTTGCGTAATGTGGCAACTTGCTGATAAGTCGGTTTTTGTTTTATTATTTCTTTGTTTTTTCTATTACGACGCTGACCCTTTCAATGCCGTAGTGCTTGAAAAGCCTTATATCCTCTTTCGTGATACGCTCGCCGCTCATAACGATGGGGACGGCAGGTGGGCAGGATACCGAGGTGGCGGCACAGATACGGCCCAGCGAATTTTTCGCAAGAATCTCTCTGCTGGGAGCAAAGGTAGCCTCTCGTATAGTCATAGCCATCTCGTGCTTCATCGGTGGGACGTATATGGGCTTGCCTATACGCCTCTCTCCCTCATAGGAGGACAAGGCCGCAACCAAGCCCTCAAGCTCATCATCGGTATTCTCGGGTGTGAGCATAAGGACGGTGTACTCCGAGTCGGAATACTCCGGCTCGATGCCGCAGGCACGCAGGTGTGATGCAATTTCGCAGCCCACTCTTAAGGTGATCTTAAAGGGCTCGCTCCTTAATCTGTTCATAGGAAAATCGTCGCCGTTAAGCTCATAGCCAAGAGCCCTGATTCTGTCCTTCAGGTCCTCCACTTTAGCAGCGAAGGCAGAGATCCTATCGGCATAGCCCTCGGCAAGCCTCTTGTTGCAGAGGTCAAGCGAGGCGAGAGTCAGATAGGAGGGACTGGTAGAGGCAAAAAGCGACAGAGCCGCCCTTGCCCTCTCGGCAAGCTTTGGATGATCCTTCGATATATGCAAATATGCACCACCCGTAAGCACGGGCAGAGTCTTGTGTGCCGAGTCCACGCACATCGCCGCACCCAGCGATATGGGATGAAGATCCTCGGGCAGAAATCTGAGATAAGCACCGTGGGCGTTATCCACGATAAGCGGGATCTTATAATGGCGGCAGGTTGATGCCAGCGAACGGATGCTCAGCATATTACCAAGATAGTCCGGCGAGGTAACGTATACCGCATCGGGAATCCTTCTGATACACTCTACGCCGCTCTGAATATCGCGGGATGAGACGCTGCACTCGCAAAGATGCTCCTGCTGATTATGCTGCAGCCAAACCACGTCAATATCGAGCAGAGCCGCCGCACGAATAAAGGATGCGTGAGCATTCCTTCCCGCAAAAATCAGTGGACGTCCCTCTGTTTTTTTGTTTGCGATAACAATGGCGAGCATAGCCTTTATGGCAAGAGTGGATCCCTCGGTGGAATAGAAGCTGTGAGCCGTACCGTAAAGCGAGGTAAGGTTTTTCTCGCTCTCCGCGATGATCCCCGAGGCAGAATAGAGCACGTCCGCCCCCTTTATCTCGGTTATATCGTACCTCTCGCAGCCGAGCTGACACACGCCCTTATGTCCAGGCATATGAAATCGGGTGACGCCGCTGTCGGCATACTCCTTTATAAAATCAAAAATCGGTGTTGTCATAGCTCTCCTTTATATAGACCGTTCAGATTCGGGCGAGAATCGCCGCTTGTGACCGAAGCTGTAGTTACCTACAGCGATAGTTTAGCAAACGGCGATAAAATACATTTGATCTCGTCAAATATTATCGGTCTCGGCAATATTCAGCATAACTGCACACTCAATACGCTTCTTGAACAGCTCGCAGCCGTACTTGTATACGCCGCCGATAGAGCCGGTTGCGTGATAGGAGTTTGCGGCACAGCCACCCGAGCAGTAAAGACGTGCCCAGCAGTCCTTACATTCCTCGCGGGCGTAGGCGTTACAGGAGCGGAACTCGTCCTGCACGTCGGTATTCTTCACACCGTTCCATATATCGCCGAGGCTGTACTTCTCGTCGCCAACGAACTGATGGCAGGGGAAAAGCTCGCCCCAGGGGGTGACCGCCATATACTCGGTACCCGAGCCACAGCCGGTAATACGCTTATAGATACAGGGGCCGTGCTTCAGATCGATCATATAGTGATAGAAGGTAAAGGGGCGTCCCTCTCTTTTTCTCTTTATCATCTCGCGGGCGAGTATCTCATACTGCTCGAAGAGGATGGGAAGATCCTCGTCCGTCAGGGCGTAGGGATCGCCGGGAGGACAAACCACGGGCTCCATCGAAAGCTCGGTAAAGCCGAGATCCGCCATATGAAGAATATCGTTGGTAAAGTCGATATTATTATGTGTATAGGTGCCACGGACGTAGTAGCCCTTGCCTCCGCGACTCTCAACGAGTCTCTTGAAATTAGGCACGATGGTATCGTAGCTTCCCTTACCGGTATAATCAACGCGGAAGCGGTCGTTTACCTCCTTGCGTCCGTCGAGCGAGAGAACCACGTTGTGGCACTCCCTGTTAAGAAACTCTATCATCTCGTCGGTAAGAACCATACCGTTGGTGGTATAGGTGAAGCGGAAGTTCTTACCACGCTCGCCCTCCACCGACCTTGCATACTCCACAAGACGCTTCACAACGTCGAAGTTAAGCGATGGCTCGCCGCCGAAGAAGTCTACCTCAAGATTACGCCTGGTGCCCGAGTTCTCCATAAGGAAATCGAGAGCACGCTTACCTACCTCAAAGGACATAAGAGCCCTCTCGCCCTGATACTTACCCTGACTTGCAAAGCAGTAGGAGCAGTTAAGGTTGCAGGTGTGTGCTACGTGAAGGCAAAGTGCCTTCACCACCTTGCTGTTGTTCTTGAAGTTAGTGGCAAGTCCCTCGTAGGCATCCACCGAGAAGAGCTTTCCCGCCTCCTCAAGCGAGCGTATATCCTCAATGCACTCAAGAATCTCGCCCTCGTTCACGTCGTCAAGATGGCCGTATCTTGACATAATCTCGCTGACGATCTGCTCGGTCGTGTGGCTCTTATACATAGCGATAATATCGTATGCGACCTCGTCAACCGTATGTACCGAGCCCGACGCGGTGTCAAGAACTATATTGTATCCGTTTAATTTATACTGATGTACCATTTTTTCTGCTTAAGCCCCCGTTTATCCGCGGGAGGCGATAATTGTCAAAAATAAGGGCGTCGCTGAATATACGACGCCCTTGTCTTCGGTGCGGACGAACCGCGATGAATAAATTACTTCTGGTTCTTATTCTCGCACTGCTGGTTTGCAACGCCGCAAGAGGTCTTGCAAGCAGACTGGCAGGAGGTCTGGCACTCGCCGCAGCCACCGTTCTCTACGGTCTTTGCAATATCCTTAGTTTCGATAGTATTGATTCTCTTCATTTTGTAAATCCTCCGATTCGAGTTTATAGATTAACATTGTTATTATAGCATAAGATAAAAATAATGTCAATACTATAATTAATTTTATTTTACCTCAAGATAAATATAGCTCTGTGCCAGACCGTCGGAGGTGTTGAGATAGCACATCAGCCTGTACTCGCCGCGACCGAGCCCTGCTCCGTCGGGAATCTTCTCGCCGCTTCTGTATTCGAGGGACGCGTCCGGGAAGGGAGCCCCGTGCTTCAGTATCTCTCGCATAACTATTCTCTCAAGCTCTGCCACCGTATAGCTATCCTTGGTGGCGGTTAAGGAGAGACTGTAGAAATTCTTGATAGTATATCTTACGTGCAGGGTGTCGCCAACGCTCTTGACGACGATATCCATAGCCTCAGACTCAAGGTCTTCGTCATAGGTGGAGAAGGATCCCACCTTTACCATCTCGGTAACGCGGATGCCGTCTGATGCATTGGCACCGTAGACCACCAGGGCGTAATCACCCTCAATAAGATTCTTCGGTACGGTAAAGTCGCCGCGGGCGGTAAGAGTCACGCCTCCGCCGTTAAATGCAACCCTGATATCCTCGCCGCCCGAGAGAGGAAGGGTATTTACGCTTACGGGATTGCCGTTTTCGTCGCAGAGCGAGAGAGCGACCTTCAGCGTGTATTCCTCGCCGCCCTCAAAGAGCGTGGTATCGGCAACCTGGGTGGTAATGCCCGACAGGCTGACTATTCCGTTGGAGTAGCTGTTCTCACCCATATTCACAATGCCCAGATCAGCGAAATCAAGATCGGAGTCAAGACGCTGTCTTATATGTACGGTCTCAAAATCCTTCACCGCCACGTACTCTGCCCACGCGGCGTCTATATCCGCCTGCAGATCTGCCTCTGCCGCCGCCATATTCTCACGGGTAGAGACGTCATATCCGTTCCAGATGAAGCTGCTGCCGAAGTCTCCGGCAAAGAGACGTGCGTGCTCAAGTGCGGTCGCCATATCAGAGGGCGAGCGGCGAAGCTTGAGTCCGATAGATTCAAGATATGCCACGACCTCCGCAATAGCCGTATGGAGCGATACCTCGTCCTTATCAAAGTCGGTGCCAATGGTCACCGAGCCGCTATACTCCTCATCGCCGAAATCGTATCTTACGTTACCGTCCTCAATTCTGATCCCTTCGGTGCCGTGACGGCCGACGGTATAGCTTCCCTTTACGGTAGTGAAGCTATTGATCATATTGGATTCCCTTACATCGCCGTCAACGTGGCTCAGCTCGTCTGCTCCGACAGAGACAAGTCCGCTCTCAATCGCCGAGAAGGGAAGCTCGAAGAGATATCTGCCCGAGCTCTCGTGAAGAGCGAGCAGCTCACATCCGCTGGCAATATCACCGATGGAATATCCTCCGATATTAAGCTCGTCCGTATCCTCGCCGTAGGGGGTGGAAACGTTGGCCGCATAGCAGAAGCCGTCCTTGATGATCAGGGGAGTAAAGCTTGCCGAGGTGTATTCGTTGACCTCACCCGCGGGCAGATATGAAAATCTCGTACACATCCAATAGCCGCGTGTGTTTTCCATAATAACGTAGTCGTGATTTCCGCCCGACTGAACGATGTATTGCTCATATCTCTCGCCGGGAATATAGATAGATTTTCCCTTGCCCCAGCCACCGTCATCGTACTCAATGAAAAAGTACATCTCGTAGACGTTGTTGGCGTTTTCATCGGTATAGCGGTAGATTACGTCGATCTGATCGTGCTGACCGTCTACGATAAGCAGGTCTCGGTTTTCATATACGCGGAGCATATGCTTCTCAAAGTTTACGTTAACCCACTTATCAACGATGCCAACGCGGCTTTTCATCCTGGCGATGTCCTCTGCCGCGTATTTTGCAGAAAGCTCAATGTTGCCGATAAAGGACTCAAACTGTTCGGCGGTGCCGTTTTCCTTTGCAAATTCATCCCAGCTGTAGGCAGAGGCAAGCTGCGAGCCGCCGCTATATACCCTATCCAGCATAGCCATTCTCTCCAGGGCGGCAAGCTCCATAGGCTTATCAAGGCCTACGTCGATATCCGAGCTCAAAAGCCCTTCGTCAAGTCGCTCGTTTGCCAGCAGCAGCTTTGCCGCATCGCCACCGCCACGCAGGGTTTTGCAGCCCGCGAGGATAGAGGCAATACCGAGCATCATTGCAACTACAAGCACTAAAGAAATAGTTTTTTTCATATTTTTCTCCTCTATTTGTAATTATTTGTTTACATTTTTATTATTTTATCGCCTTCTTGCGATATATTCCTCATACATTGTCTCTGTGGTTTCGTCGACAAATCTTATAAATTCAGACAGGATCTGCTTGCCCATACTGCGATAATCCATTGACAGAGCCTTGTTTATTTTATCGCGGCGAATCTCCTCGGGAACGCCGTATATCATCATAAGTGCGTTAAGTGCCCCGGAAATTCGTACGTCAAGAGGAGAGGAGCTCTCGGTGGTCATAAGTGTGGAATACTCAATACCCGAAATCAGCGTTTCTGCCTCCAAAAACTGAACCTCGCTCCATCCCCTGCAATACTCACCGAATATCTCGTGGGCACGGGCGGCATCATTCTTTCGTATCTTCTCAAGGGTGAGCGGGTGGGTGTAGGAGGAAATATACAGATCCCTTGCGATCTCACTCTCCTCGCAGGCGGCAGCCATAGTGGTAAGCTCAAAGCAGATCGCCATCAGCTGACTCTGTCCCTCGTTGGTTATCCTCCTGATAAGCCGCCATTGGTAGTCGCAAAGCATATCAACCACCTCGGCAAGCAGATGCTCCTTGGTAGGAAAATAAAACATCAGATGTCCGGGACTGATATGCAACTCGTTTGCTATCATCCTGATGGTGGTCTTTGAGTATCCCTCGTGCAAAAACAGCCGTGAGGCTACCCTTATTATCTCAAGCTTGGTTATATTGCCCCGCATATGCTTCGTCACTTTTTTCTCTCGCTTTCATTTTCTTGGTCGGAATTCGTTTTAGAACCCGTTCTAATTATAGAACATATTCTAATAATTGTCAATAGGATTTTCAGATTTTTTAAAAAAACTATATAAAAATTATAATAAATTGCTATAATTCATAAAAATCAATGGTTTTTTGCAAAAAACCTCCCCGCAGCCGACTTTCGCAGTAAAAGGCTGAGGGGAGGATGTATTATTAATTTATTCAACGGTAGGCTCAAAATCATTCAACCGCAGGGACGGTGGGCCCGGAATCAATCTCGCGAAGGGCCTTCTTAAACTGAATAGCGAACAGCACCGCGGTGAAGCTTACCGCAAGTACGTCAGCAACAGGCTCGGCAAGATATACACCGGTGGTCTTCATCCCCTCCTCAAAGAAGGTGGGGATAATGTATATTAAAGGCAAGAGAAGGACGAATTTTCGCATCATAGCCACCGCCACCGAGGAAAGTGCCTTACCAAGAGATACAAAGGTCATCTGGCAGGCAATCTGGATACCGAATAAGCCAAGCACCGCACAGTAGATGCGGAGTGCCCTTGCGGTAAAGTCGATATACTCGGAATTGGGATTGAATATATATGCGAAGCCCTGGGGGAACAGCATCACCGCCGCCCATATAGTCATCGAGTACACGAGGCTGGAGATCAGAAGGAGTCTGAATATGCCCTTTACCCTATCCTTATTTCTCGCACCGTAGTTATAGCTGATGATCGGCTGGGCACCCTGGGCAAGTCCCTGGAGCGGAAGCATAGCAAACTGCATCACACTGGTCAGAATCGTCATCGCACGCACCGCCACGTCACCGCCGTAGCCCTGCAGAGAGGAGTTAAAGCAAATTGAGATAACGCTCTCGCTGGACTGCATAATGAAATGTGCCGAGCCAAGTGCAATACAGGGCAGAACGAAGGCGGCTCTGATCTTCATAGTAGCGGGCCGCAGGCGGAGTATGCTCCTCTTGCTCATCAGGAAGGCAACCACCCACACGCAGGAGATAGCCTGAGAAATTACGGTGGCAACAGCCGCACCCGCAACGCCCATATCAAATGCAAAAATAAACAGAGGATCAAGCAGAATATTCGCTATCGCACCGATAACTACGGTCAGCATACCCACCTTGGCAAAGCCCTGGGCGGTGATATATGCATTCATACCCAGCGTAAGCTGGACGAATATAGTGCCTATAGAATAGATGCTCATATAATCGGCGGCATAGCCGATGGTATTCTCGCTGGCACCGAAGAGAAGCAGCAGCGGTCTGTGGAAAATAAGCATCAGGACGGTAAGGATCACCGAGATAAAGCATTGAAGGGTAAAGCAGGAGCCCATAGTACGCTCGGCCGAGTCACGGTCGCCCTGTCCCATAAATATAGATGCTCTCGGAGCACCGCCACCCGCAACGAGGGCGGCAAAGGCGGAGATTATCATTATCAGCGGCATACAAACGCCCACACCCGTAAGGGCGAGGTCGCCGATATCCTTCATATTACCAATGTAAATTCTGTCGACCAGATTATACATTAAATTAATAAGCTGGGCAGTTATGGTCGGCAAAGCCAGGCGGAACAGCAGTCTGCCAAGCGGCTCGGTGCCCAAAAATTCGTTATTATTTTCCTTATCCATCATAGCCTTTCCTTTATCTTGATCTCGCAGGCGTCATATCCGTCCTCAATAATGATCTCACCTATAGAGTCGGCAGAGATCATTCCACGCTCGGGATTTTTTACGCTGTCAATATGTCCCACGACGTCTGCCTCCACCTCCGACTTCTCGAAGGAAAGGTCGCAGTCGATCATACGGCAGTTAATAAGCCTCAGCCCCTTACAGTAGCACAGCGGCTGGGTGCCTATGATGGTGCAGTTCTCGAAGGTAATGTTCTCAGAATACCAGGCGAGATACTCGCCCTTTACGGTAGAGTTGCGGACGGTGACTCCCTTCGCGTGCCAGAAGGCATCCTTGGTGTCAAAATTACAGCTGTCGAACACCGCGTTTTCTATGTATTGGAAGGAATATTTTCCATTAAAATCAACCTTGCTGAATTTAATATCCGACGATCGAAGCATAAAATACTCGCTGACAAATTTGCTGTTACTTACCTCGATATCAGAGGAAAACCAGCCGAACTCGGGCGAGATAACGTCGCAATCGGAAATAAATACTCTCTTGCACTCACGCACCGCCTTTATACCGTGAAGGATCGCACCCACGATCTCAATGTCATTTGAATACCAGAGAGCAGCACGGCAGCCTTCTGTCATCTCGCTGTTCCGTATATTAACGCCATCACAATGCCAGAGCGGATAGCGAAGGTTGAAATAGCATCTCTCGACGGTAACTCCACCCGCCTCCTTCAGGGCACTTTCGCCATCGGCGGGTCCGTCAAATCTGCAATCTCTTATGCGTACGTCCTTTTCGCCGTACAGGGCACGCTCTTCATCAAGCGTCAGATTTTCGTAATTTTTCATCTCATTTCCTTTTAAAGCTTTGTAATAAATATATGGTATCACAATCTTCGAAAAAATTCAATAATTTTTTGTAAATTCCCCTTGACAAACAGAAAAATGTTTGATATAATTGTATAGCATTTGACGGAAGGTTAGCTCAGTTGGGAGAGCATCTGCCTTACAAGCAGAGGGTCACAGGTTCGAGCCCTGTACTTTCCACCAAGGCTTGGAGCGTACTGCTCCAAGCTTCATTTTAACTACTCGGCTTGGTAGCTCAGTTGGTTAGAGCGCTAGCCTGTCACGCTAGAGGTCGTGGGTTCGAGCCCCATCCGAGTCGCCATTTTAATAATTCCGCGGATTTAGCTCATTTGGTAGAGCGCCACCTTGCCAAGGTGGAGGTGGCGGGTTCGAGCCCCGTAATCCGCTCCAAAAAGCCAGCCTTTTTAGGCTGGTTTTTCTTTTTGTAGCGGTTAGGGGCATCTTTCTTACACGCCAAAAACTCTTTCGGTGAGCGGAATCATTTTATGTTCGTTAAAACTAAGGGCTAATCGTTAAATTTATGGGTGCAATCGTTAAAATATAGCCTCCGGACAATAAAAGTATTGAAACAATCGTAATTTTGTGATATGATGTATTTAATAAGGCAATTTTTACATGGAGCAGGATTAGTATGTTTTATTACAAAGTTATACACAGATATA
>JAZNWM010000157.1:0-2455 GCA_045593345.1 Eubacteriales bacterium | reverse complement strand
TCAAATTTGCATTTGAGACAGCCTTCATCCTGATGCTTACAGCGGTTTTTTTGAAATCGGGGGGAGGGGGGGGGGGAAGGTAGCGGGCGTCTTCTCCTTCTTATCAATGATTATCAGCGGATGGGACAGCACTTCGCCCTCACCCTTAAGAGTGATGCTCTCGCATACGGTGCCACGGCCGCCGAGGGTGGCAATTGCCTTCTTTGCCGAGGAAAGCTCAAACTCGGCGTTCTTGCCCTTCATAGCCACAAGCTGACCGCCCACCTTAACGAAGGGCAGCGTAAGCTCGCACAGCACACGCATTTCGGCAACTGCCCTGGCTGTAGCATAGTCGTATTTCTCGCGGTACTCTGGACTTTTGCCACCGTCCTCGGCACGCATCACGACCGCCGTAAGATTGGTAAGGCCCAGCAGCTCTGCGGTCTCCTTAACGTAATTTACACGCTTCGCCGTAGAGTCCATCGCGGTGATCTTCAGGTCGGGACGCACCATCGCCAGCGGCAGAGAGGGAAATCCCGCACCGCAGCCCACGTCAATAACGCTCGCCCCCTTCTTAAGTCGGGAGGCCATTATAACGCAGTCGGCGTAGTGGTTAAGTATGATCTTGTCCACGTCGGTTATAGCCGTAAGGTTGTATTTCTCGTTTTCGCAAAGCATCCTTACCGTCAGGTTGTAGAACTGCTCTACACGCTCCAGCGACAGATAGGAGGAAAGTCCGTTCTGCGAGAATATTTTCGTCATCTTGGATCTGAAATCCTGGGGCTTTATCTCTACCATATTAAAATTCCTTTTTAAATCTTATATATAAATAATTATATATCACCGTCCCCAAAATGTCAAGAGCCATAGCGGGCAGAAAGTAGCTTGGCAACCATATAAACTAAATAAAACGGCTAACACCGATAGAAAACGCAAATCTTATGTCCTGACAGACAGACGGCCTTGCGGTTTTTTGAACTTTTTTCATTTTTTTGCAACCTTTTCGTCATTTTTTTCGTATTAATATATAGAGGGGGAAATTTTTTAAAAAAATTCAATTTTCGTGAACCATTTTGCCCCCGAAAAGGATATTAATATATAGGCGGATATTAAAAACGTGATTTTTTAAATTTCTTCAATAAATTTTTGAAAATCTGAAGAATTTTGAAGAAAAAAAGATTAATATATTATGTAAGCATTTTAAAAAAAAGAGAAAAGATACTCTTGAAATGCTGTAGGAGATATGGTATACTGTAGATGGAACAAGAATCCAAGCATATAGTTATAACTATACATACGCCGACGCTTGGGGTAATCATAGTGTAACATACTCTAATGGCGGTGGCTCTACTGGTGCACAGTATAACCCATTTAGATACCGCGGTTATTACTACGATACCGACCTCGGAATGTATTATCTGCAGTCGAGATATTACGATGCGAAGATTTGTAGGTTCATAAATGCGGATGGATACGTATCCACCGGGCAAGGCTTAACAGGCTTGAATATGTTTGCATATTGTAATAACAATCCGGTTAATTGTGTAGATTATTCAGGTGAATTTCCATGGCTTATCGTTTTTCTTTTACTTGCTACGACAACAGCTGGTGTGGTTATCGGTTATAATTTGGAATTTGAAAATCAAGATTCTATAGAAGAAGAAAATGTAGAAGATTTTATAGAAAAACCAACAGAAGGGGAAAAAATAAAGAATGCGGTTATTGGTGGTGCGTTCGGATTAGCAGCGGGAGGAGTTCTTATTTTAGCAAGTGCGGGTGTTTATGGTGCGATTTTCGGAATTGGCAGTAAATATTTAGGGGTAACAGCACTTCAAGGGTTCGCAATTGGTGGATTGGCGATTAGTATTCCTGCATTCTTGGTATTGCCTATATTTGGAATTGAGATTGAAACAATCGAATATGAAAAACCATCATACAATACTAATCAACCTGCTTTTAATTGATTTATAGAAGGAGTAATTATGTTTGAATTTAACGGATTAATAACTGGAAATTGTAAAAACTTTTTGATTAATCGCCAAGTTAGAAATCAAACCATTGCATCTGCAATAACTTGCTTGTTGTTCACACCTGTAGTAATTGCTTTATCTGTTTTGATTGATATTACTTTTTTGATATTAATGATACCATTATCTATGCTGGTTTTGTTTTCGTTGATTAAACCTGGAAAAAAAACGCAAAAATCATTCTTGCCAATGTGCATTCGTATTGACTCTGATGAAGGAATTATTGTTAGAACAACAGATAATGACAAAACTGTTCGATCGATATCTTCAATAAAATGCATTGAGGATTATGGTGATTGGTATTATTTTGTTTTTAACTATGAAAGCAGAGATCCATATTTCGTATGCCAAAAAGATTTGCTGTCTATTGGAAGAATAGAGGAACTCGAAAAGCTGTTCGGTGATAAAATAATAAGAAAAATATAATAAAAAAGCGACCACCACGGGTA
>JAZNWM010000156.1:0-3240 GCA_045593345.1 Eubacteriales bacterium | reverse complement strand
AGAATATGCTCAGTCCGTATGCCACGAATCCAAGCAGCATTGCCAGGGCGAAATAGCCGAGTCTTGCAAAGGATTCACCGAGACATAACGCCACGGTAAGCGAGCCGAGCCCGGAGAATATTCCCTTCAGGAATACTATCTGATAGGTGTTTTTGTCTGACAGATTTTTGGTACAGTTGTTCTCCAGTCCCCAGCACAGCGTTGCCAGCAGGACGAGGATAGCACCCCAGGAGAATCTGAAGGAGGCTATGTCCTCAAAGGATAAAAAGAAGCTTGACAGGGTGATAAGCGATATAGCTATCCACATCTGCCGCGAAATAACCTCGCGAAATACTATAAGTGCGATAAGCGAGGTGCACACTATCTCAAAATTGTTGAGCAGTGACGCATTGGACGATGCACTGTCGGTAAGGCCGAACATCAGTAGTATAGGGGCGATAATATCGAGAACTATCATTCCGATAACGTAGGGCAGGTCGCTTTTTTGAATCTTCTTGTTGCCGTCTCCTCCGCGTCCTTTGGTGAACAGAAACATAATACCTATTCCGACGCCCGCACCAAGATACAGATATGATGCCATCATCGTCGGTTCTATATAGTTAAGCAGCAGCTTTGACAGCGGAATATTTATAGCGTACAGCACCGCTGCCAGCAGTGCGAATAAAATAGCCGCGATTTTTTTGTTCATTTTAACCTCGAAAAAGTGAACTTATTATATTACATTATATTATATCACATCCATAACCGAAAGTAAAGCAGGGAATAATAAAAAGGAGGGTAATGGCCCTCCCTTTCGGTAGATTATTCAGCTTTTTTCTGTCTCGCCTTCATCCTGCCCCAGCTTATGAAGCAGTAAAGGTCGTTTATAAGAAACACGGCAAAGCATACTGCCACCGATATATATCGCAGATCACTCAGGCTGGCAAGCACCCACAGTATTATCAGTATAACGTCGTTCGCCGCGTAGGCGAGGGCAAAATACGGGCTTCGCCTGAAGGTCAGATATACGGCTACAAAGCTTGTTGTCACCGACAGCGTGCTCGGTATAATGTTAGCCGTTCCGAAGGCGGATAGAATGAAGTAGAAGGCAAGCGTCACCGCACCGCAGATTGCCAACATCATAATTATCTCACCCCGTCCGATGCTACCCACCTTTACCTCCGCCCGATTTCCCTTGTAGGGATTTTTGAGCCAGGATACCAGGGCAACTATTGCCATCGGCATCGTCATTCCAATATAGGTTATCATCTCGCCGTAGTAGCTAAATGAATAGGATATCAGACCGTACGTAATGCTGAATATTACCATCAGCACCTGGCCTGTGGGGTTGCCCTTGGCGTTAAAGATAAGCGACGTCACGCCTATCAGCGATGCTGCAAGCGTCAGATAATTTACCCTGTCGAACAGTATAAACGACAGCAGTATCATTCCAACCGATACAAGCCACAGCATAATTTCAAATTTAGTAAAATAAGACAGTATTTTCTTCATATTCCCTCAAAAAAAGCATCCGCATACACATCTTCAAAGACCTAACGATGTGTAAACGGATGCCTTGCATCTGCTACCCGGTGGCAGCTTATATTATTAATATTATTATATCATATCCCGAGGTAAAAATCAAGCCTCGGCCCTGCAATTTTTGCAGAATTAACTCTCAAACCAAACGGACACCGTACCGCCCGCCTTTTCGGCCTCAATGATTACGTGTACCGTCACGCCGCCATTAACAAAGCCGCCGACACCCTCAAGAGCCTCACCGCCGACGACTGTAGCAAGCTCAACCCGCTCACCGTCGATATCGTAGCTGAGGCGGATTTCTCCCTTGTCGGATCGCAGGGAATAATTGATCTCACCGCCCTCCCTTGCGGGCTTTATCTTGAAGACCAGCCTTCCGCTAAGCGAGTAAAAGCTGCTTTCACATTTGTGTGCACTTTGGCTTCTTACAAGACCGATAGCATTATATGAGCTGACTACTCTGTCGCAACAGCACAGCGTTAGCATCATCGACAAAAGAAGTATTACCGTAACAATTCTTTTCATTTTTTTCCTCCTATTTCTTCATTTCCATATAGGGAAGGGCAGAGTAGCCGCATTTTTTATAAACCCTGACGGCTCGCTCGTTTTCCTCTTCTACCTCTATGCGGAATATACATCCGGGATACCTCTCCTCAACGTAGCGGATAAAACCGCTCCCGATTCCCAGCCCGCGATATTCACTCTTTATGAAAATATCCTCTATCCATATACAGGGCTTGCCGAACTCGGTAGAGAAGCTCCTTGCCACCATACCGTATCCCCCTACCTGACCGTCCACCTCAAAAATAAATCCCTCAAGGAAGGGCGAGTCGCCTATGCAGTTATTGAAATCCGCCTCGAATATCTCCTCCGAGCCGTTGCTGAATACAGCAGGCGAGGCGTAAAACCCACGCATCATATCAATAACCTCCTGCCTGTCGCCCGTCTTCATAAGTCTTATCTTGATTTCCATATTCACCCTCGTTTTTTGGTTTTTCAAAATCATCCTCTGTCAAAGGGACGGTTAAAGGAGCCTATCTCAATCAGATTTCCCTCGGGATCCGCAATATAGCAGGTTCGCTGTCCCCAGGGCTCGGTCGTAGGCTCTAATACAGGGCGGCCTCCCTGTGCGATAATTCTCGCATATTCTCTGTCAACCTCCTCAAAGGTGTCAACGTACAATGCAATTTCAAAATGACCGTTTAACCCCTTCAGGTATTCGTATTTTCTACCCGTCATTTTTTCAAAATCATTCCTGCCGTAAAGCAAAAACAGAGTACCGTCCTTAACGAGATACACGTTTTTCGTGCTTTCGTCCTCCTTGATCTCAAAGCCCATAATATCTCTGTAAAAACGAATCATTTGAGGCATATTCTCTACGAGTAAACCGAATCCGTCAAGTCTCATTTTTTGTCCTCCGTAATGTATAAGGCTTAGATTACTTTCCAACCGTCTTTATTATACCACATCCCTTACGCTTTGTAAATATATTTATTTTTATAAAACAAAAGGGAAGGCAACGCCTCCCCGTACTATAATATTCTGACTGATAAATTGAAATCAACCGTCGCATAAGCTGCCCGACCAAATTCGCACACCCAATTATGTATTTTGAAGGTTCAATGTCACTCGAAGAGCTTGGTCAACCTCTTTCGATCAACCTTCATCTAAATTATACACAAAAAAGACAAAAATGTCAAGATAAAGGGGAAAACAGCACCC
>JAZNWM010000155.1:0-10715 GCA_045593345.1 Eubacteriales bacterium | reverse complement strand
CTCCGACTTGATAAAATTGCGAATTGCTTCGGAGTTTTCACGCTCGACGTAGGTAACTACGCCTGTCGCGTGAAAATCCTCGCACTTCATCAATTTCTCTACTTAGTTGAAAAATCAGATCTCAAAAAAGTCATTATCTTAAATCAGACTTATCAATAAAAAATGCCGTTAGACATGGAAAAAACTGTTTCTAACGGCAATTTTGTTAGAATGAAAAACGACGAGGACTATAAAATGGCAACGGATTTAGGAGTAAAGGTTACGACCGAAGGTAAATATTACTTTATCAGCTATAATACCGAGGATGCACCGCTTGTATCAAAATATCTCAAGGCTATGGATGACGCAGGTCTGCCCGTATGGTATGACTACGGCATTGACGTTGGCGACAGGTGGGAGGAAGTAATTGCAGAGAAAATATTAGGCTGTGAAGCCGTAATAATGTTCATATCAAGCAATATTTTCAAGAAAAAAGAATCCTTCGTACATAAAGAATGGACGATTGCGAAAAGACGCAAGAAAAATATCTATTTGATACGACTTGATGAGATTGATGAAAGCAAAATTCCTGCCCGTTATGATTTCTGGTGGAGCGACATCTGCAGCGAGCAGACTCTCTTTGCGTATGAGCTTGATTTTGACGTCTGCGTTGACAGGATTTTACAGTCGGTTGGATACAGACGCGAGCTTGTGGAAGAAGCTCCCGCCCTTTCTTTAGTTAATGATGATTTTGAGATTGAAGAGGGCGTGCTGAAGAAATGTAAAGGAAAAGACTCGGTTGTAAAAATACCGTATGGTGTGACGAGTATTGGTGAGTATGCTTTCTATTTTTGCAAATCGCTTACCGAGGTGATAATTCCTGATAGCGTGATAAGTATTGGTGATTTTGCATTCTATGATTGCGACTCGCTTACCGAGGTAGTAATTCCCAATAGCGTGACGAGTATTGGTGATCTTGCTTTCTATTATTGTAAATCACTTGTAAAAATAGAAGTGATGCCAAATAATCAATATTATATGTCAAAGGATGGAAACCTCTATTCTAAGGATGGTAAAACCATTATACAGTACGCGATAGGCAAGCAGGATAAGAGCTTTACCATTCCTGCAGGTGTGACGAGTATTAAATCTGCATTCTCTGGTTGCAACTCGCTTACCGAGATAGTAATTCCAGATAGTGTGATAAGTATTGGTGATTATGCTTTCAATTTTTGCAAATCGCTTACCGAGGTGGTAATTCCTAATAGCGTGACGAGTATTGGTGATTATGCTTTCTCTGATTGCGAATCGCTTACCGAGGTGGTAATTCCTGATAGCGTGACGAGTATTGGTGATCGTGCATTCTATGATTGCTACTCGCTTACCGAGATAGTAATTCCAGATAGCGTGACGAGTATTGGTGAAGAGGCATTCTCTGGTTGCTGCTTGCTTACCGAGGTAGTAATTCCCGATAGCGTGACGAGTATTGGTGAAAAGGCATTTATATCCTGCTCTCGGCTAACAAAAATACAAGTAATGCCCAATAATCAGTGTTATATGTCAAAGGATGGAAACCTCTATTCCAAGGATGGTAAAACCATTATACAGTACGCGAGAGGCAAGCAGGATAAGAGCTTTACTATTCCTGCAGGTGTGACGAGTATTGGTGAGTATGCTTTCTATTTTTGCACCTCGCTTACCGAGGTAGTAATTCCAGATAGTGTGACGAGTATTGGTGAGTATGCTTTCAATTTTTGCAAATCGCTTACCGAGATAGTAATTCCTAATAGCGTGACGAGTATTGGTGAAAAGGCATTCTGGCGTTGCAAAAGTCTTAAATTCATCAGATATTGCGGCACTGCAGAGGAGTGGGCTAAGGTAAATAAGGGAAATGATTTTGTTTCCTCAAGTTGTGACATATACGCAAAAATTAATTAACTAATATCTGTGCCGCGGGCACGTAGAAAGAAGAACAGTTTTGAAAATTTTAGTTATCGGAGATGTGACAAGTCCGTCGGGAATCGAGCATCTCAAGAGAAATCTCTGGAAATTCAGAGAGGCGAACAAGATCGATTTCTGCATCGTAAACGGTGAGAACGCCTCCTTTGTGACGGGCATTTCGCCCGAGCTTGCCGAGGTGCTGCTTCGCTCGGGTGCAGACTGCATCAGCGGCGGAAATCACACCCTCCGCAACAGGCGTGCCTATACCTATCTCGACGACACCGCCGAGATGCTTCGTCCCGTTAATTTTGGCGATGACGCACCGGGGCGGGGATATACCATCCTTGACTGTAACGGCTATCGTATTCTCGTCATCAACGCTCTCGGCAGGGTGAATATGAATCCCACCCTGGATTCCCCCTTTACCCATATCGACAGGGTGCTCGCGAGCGAGGAGGGAAAATACGATTTCGCCATCCTTGACATTCACGCCGAGGCCACGGGCGAGAAGCTGGCGGTGGGCTATGCCTACGACGGCAAAATCAATATTGTGTTCGGTACCCACACCCACGTGCAGACCGCCGACGGCAAAATATTGCCGAACGGTACGGGATATATCAGCGACGTAGGTATGTGCGGCGAGAGCGGCGGCGTGCTTGGAATGGATCCCGAGGTGGTGGTGCTTCGTATGAGGACGAGCCTGCCCTACAGCTTTAAGGCGGCGTCGGGAAAATGCCACGCCGACGGCGTGATTTTTACACTTGATAATTCATCGGGCAGGGTGACGAGGGTCGAGCCTGTCGGATTTTAAGCCATACCTATCGGCGAAATGCCGAAATCTACAGAAAGGTCGTAAGAAATGGAGCTTATAACTAAGGTTGCGGTAATCGGTGCGGGCCACGCAGGTATAGAGGCCGCCCTGGCATCTGCCAGAATGGGTATTGATACCGTTTTATTCACTACAAATCTTGACGCGGTCGGAAATATGCCCTGCAACCCCTCCATCGGCGGTAGTGCGAAGGGACATCTTGTCTTTGAGATAGACGCCCTTGGCGGTGAGATGGGCTACGCGGCAGACCTTTCTACAATACAGTCCCGCACTCTTAATTTAGGTAAGGGTGCCGCCGTCCACTCAAAGCGTGTGCAGGCGGACAGGGCAGAGTATAAGCGTGTGATGAAGCGTACGCTTGAGAGCGAAGGGAATCTTCGTCTTGTCCAGGCGGAGATAGTAGATATACTGACTACCGACGAGGGCGGCAGGGTGAGCGTGACGGGTGTCGTCACCTCCCTCGGTGAGATATGGGAGGCCAGCCGCGTGATAATCGCAACGGGTACCTTCCTTGACAGCCGTATATTCATCGGTGACAGACATTTTTCGGCAGGCCCCGACGGGCTTATGCCTGCGGTGGGACTTTCCGCGTCCTTAAGGCGACTTGGCCTTACGCTTCAGCGGTTCAAGACAGGCACGCCTGCCAGGGTGCATATCCGCTCGGTGGATCTTTCCGCCCTTGAGCTTCAGGAGGGCGAGGATGAGCCGATACCCTATTCGGTAAGGACGGTGAAGCGGCCGGTAAGCGAGGTTAACCTCCGTCCCTGCCATATAGTATACACAAACGCCGAAACCCATAGCATAATCAGGGACAACCTTGACAGGTCGGCTATGTATTCGGGTAATATAACCGGAGAGGGCCCGAGATACTGCCCCTCTATTGAGACGAAGCTGGTGAGATTTGCCGATAAGGAGAGGCACCAGCTGTTCGTCGAGCCCTGCGGCCTTGATACCGACGAGCTGTATATTCAGGGCTTCTCTACCTCAATGCCCACCGATATTCAATATCGGATGCTTCACAGCCTTCGCGGATTTGATAAGGCAGAGATAATGCGGTACGCCTACGCCATTGAGTACGACTGTGCCGATCCCACCGAGATGTATCCCACCCTTGAATTCAAGGCGGTGTCGGGACTTTACGGTGCGGGACAGTTTAACGGCACCTCGGGATATGAGGAGGCCGCGGCACAGGGACTTGTTGCGGGAATAAACGCCGCCCTTGCCGAGCGTGGTGACGAGCCGATGATCCTGCCTCGTTCATCCTCCTATATCGGTACGCTTATCGACGACCTTGTTACTAAGGGTGCCGCCGAGCCATACCGTATGATGACCTCACGCAGCGAGTACAGGCTTCTGCTCCGTCAGGATAACGCCGACGGGCGACTTACTCCCATAGGCCACGCGGTGGGACTTATCGGTGAGGAGAGATATTCTGCCTTCCTTCGTAAGATGGAGATGATAGACGCCGAGATAAAGCGTCTTGATAAAGCCGTAATCCCGCCAAGCGAGGCAAACAACAGCCTTCTTCGCTCGCTTAACTCGGCAGAGCTTACTACGGGTGCAAAACTGTCAGAGCTGCTTCGCCGTCCCGAGCTTACTTATAAGGCACTTGCCCCCCTCGATGCCGACAGACCTGAGCTGCCGTCGGCGGTAGTCCGTACTGCCGAGATCCAGGTGAAATACGAGGGATATATCCGACGCGAGCTCTCCGAGGTGGAGAAGCAGAAAAAGCTGGAGGATAAACGCCTGCCCGCCGACATAGACTATAAGAGTATCGCGGGCCTGCGACTTGAGTCGGCAGAGAAGCTTGATAAAATACGTCCGATGAGCATCGGCCAGGCGTCGCGTATCAGCGGAGTTAATCCCGCGGACATAAGCGTGCTGATAATATACCTCGGCTCATATAATAAGAAGGATAGAAAATAAAAAAATCCTGTCGGGCGGGATAATGTTTTCCCAAAAAAAGCCTGACGAAAGGAATGGTCATAAATATGGAACAGCATATTCGCACCGAGATGATGCTCGGCACCGAGGGTGTGCGGCGGCTTCGTGACGCCCGCGTTATTATCTTCGGCGTCGGCGGTGTCGGTGGCTACGCGGCAGAGGCCCTTGCCCGTGCGGGCGTCGGCCATATCGAGCTTGTGGACTCCGACCGCGTGTCCCTCTCTAATATCAACAGGCAGATAATAGCCACCCACCGCACCGTAGGACAGTATAAGACCGAGGCTATGCGTGACCGCATTGCCGAAATAAATCCCGCGGCAGAGGTGCTATGTCACAGCTTTTTCTTTGATAATGATACAAAATGTAAATTTGACTTTACAAAATACGACTATATAGTGGATGCAATCGACTCCCTTGGGGCGAAGGTAGAGCTTATTTGTACGGCACACGCCGCCGCAACGCCCATAATCTCTGCTATGGGTGCGGGCAACAAGCTTGATCCTACTCGCTTTGAGGTATCCGATATATCAAAAACCACCGTTTGCCCCCTTGCCCGTGCGGTACGCATCGCCCTGCGTAAGCGTGGTATCAATCATCTGAAGGTGGTCTACTCAAAGGAGCCGCCCGTCATCACCGAGCCCACAGCCGACGGTGAGAGCCGCCGCGTCCCCGGCAGCCTGTCCTTCGTCCCCTCGGTAATGGGCCTTATCATCGCCGGCGAGGTTATTAAGGATATTGCCATTAATTGAATATAACAGAAAACCGCCTATGAATAATAGGCGGTTTTTATTGTATACCGAAAACCACGCGATATAAAGGCTTTGCCGATAAGCAGAAGAAGAGGTAAGGATGATGCGTAATGCTTTTTTGTGTGAAAGGCTCCCTTGTGTAAAGGGAGCTGTCACCAAAGGTGACTGAGGGATTGTCTAACAAAGTTTTATGACTTTATACAATCCTTCCACCGCAAGCGGTCCCCCTCCCTTTACACAAGGGAGGCATTTGTAGAAACCCGCTTACGGGTAGCAAGTAACAATTTTCAGGGGAGGTATACGCCAATGGGTTATTGAGGTGAAAACAGTAAAATAATCAGTGTAAAAAATGAATAAACAAGTAGTTAAAAATGAAAAAACATAAAGAAGAATACGATATTTGCAAGGAGTAAGCTTTCCAATAGTAATAATTATTCATTATTTATCATAAAAGTATTGACATACTACTTGTGATATGCTAAACTAAAATAAAAGGGACTTTTTTGCCCGTAATAAAAACGCAGAGGCGGGCAATAATGCCACTACCTCTGCGTTTTTTAGGAGGGAATTATGAAAAATAAGATGTTAAGAACAATCTCGGTGCTTCTGATATTTGCACTGACCACTTTGGCTATTGTAGGCTGTGATTTTTTACCGAATGATCCGAATGGTATTTTTCCCGAAGGTTATACGGGCGGAATAGGTATACAGCCCGGATCTCCTTCTGAATATTGGTGGGTTGAAACCTACGAAGAATATATAGATGCAATAGAGCTTTTGAAATCTCACGGCAGCACCTTCTCGGAGGACATAGCATTCGCGTGCGACGAGGAGTTGTTTGATGTCAAATATGGCTTTTTGATTTGCGGTAATGGAAGACAGGGTGAAAGAATCAAATTCGGAGATAACCCCTTCGACAGATGGGCGTACGACATCAAAACCTTCGCTATGGTTTTCTTTGACGACCTGACGATTGACGAGCTTGTTTATTCAAACGTTAAGTTTTATGAAGGATATCAAATAGAGTTTGGTTCAGCATATCAGGCGATCTTTGATGAATCCTTTGATAAGGCTGATTTAACGATGGGTGATTGGATTAAAAAAATTGAAGGATCAAAAAGTAGTCAGTATATTCGAGAAGTGCTCTACGGCGAAGAAACAGTAATAACGATATATACCACCTTCTATATTTCAGACGAAGAAAAGGATACGAGAGAATTCAAAATGACCGATGAATGTATAGATTACATCATCAGTTCGGCAAAGATCGTAGACCTCAATAAATAAGGAGCCGATCGCGTGTTCCGAGAGCGTTTGCGAGCAACGTCATTTTTGCGTTAGCAAATACGTCACTAACAGAGAAAAAGAGCAGACATACAAGATTTTCGTCTTGCGTGCTTGCTCTTTTTGCTTGTGTAAGGTATTTTATTTTGCTGCGGGGGCCTCCTCGCTCTGCTCGGCGATCTCGTCGGCGGGCTTTTGTGCCGCCCTCTTCTTTTCCATATACTTATTGAATCTGTTTGCCGCGAAGAATACGAGGAAAATTCCGATAGCACAGGCGAGAATAAACAGCACCCAATGCCACCAGGCAGTAAATTTGTCAAAGGGGACGATAGAAAGTCCGAATACGATGGTCGCAACGCCGATGCCTCTGCCGAATACGATAGAGGGGACGAACCACTTGAGCGACATCTTAAGTGTGCCTGCCACCATTACCAAAGCATCGTCGGGGAAGACGGGGAACATCATCATCATCGGGAAGTAGATAAGGCCCTTGTTGTTCAGCAGCTCGGAGGCACGCTCGCAGTCCTCCTCGCCGATTATCTTCTTGCCGAGGTTGTAGCCGCCGAACCGTCCGATAAGGTACATCATAAGGCTGGAGAGCATTACACCCGAGAAGGCTACGATAAAGGCAACGATGGGCTTCTCGTACAGAGTCTGCAGCAGCATAATAAACGCCATCGACGCTCCGGGCACGAAGGACAGCAGCGAGGTTATTACAACCTGTGCCAGCACGATGACTATGCATCCGTACCAGGTTGTAGAGAAGTAGGCGAACAGCTCTCGGTTGATCTGGATTCCCTCGTCGTAATAAATTACTCCGAAGAGGTAGAGCAGCACCGCCGAGAACAGAGATATAAGCAGGAATATGCCAAGCATAAGCATTATGCGAAGCAGCTTCTTGTAGAACGCCGACATATCCTTTTTCGTTTTCGTATTATTTTTCATTTTGGCTCCTTAAGAAAATAATTCACTAATCAATAATAGCATAAAGACGGGAAAAAGTCAATGAATGAAAAGTAAATATAAAAAAACTTGACTTTAGGGCGGATTTATGTAATAATAAATATAGGCTTTTGCCCCGAAATATGAATAAGGAAGACTATTATTATGAAGGTTACCTGGCTTACACAGGCAGGACTCCTGCTTGAAAACAGTAGAATAAAGATCGTCGCAGATCCCTATCTTACCGACTCCCTCGGTAAGCTGAAGCCCGAGAAGGCAAGGCGTATCCCCGCCGACGAGAGCTTCTTTGACGCGTCTGCTGACGTTATCCTCCTGACTCACGCCCATATTGACCATACCGATACTGCCACCCTTCGCCGTATGCTTGACGGCTGCAAGGCTCCTTGTCTGATTCTGGCGTCCCCGTCGGCGTATGAGATCGTGTCAGAGCTTGGCGGCGAGCATAACTACGTGCTTATGGCACCTCACTCGGTCTGGAGCGAGAGGGGCATCACCTTCTACGCCGTTAACGCCGAGCACAGCGACAGGGGTGCGGTTGGCTTTATCATCGACGACGGTAAGCAGACCTTCTATATCAGCGGTGATACGCTCTATAACTACGACGTTATTGACGACGTTCTCGACCTTGCACCCGATGGGGTTGATTTCGCCTTCCTGCCCATAAACGGCAGGGGTAATAATATGAACGCTCGCGACGCGGCCGATTTCGCCTACGAGATCGGTGCCAAGTGTGCTATACCCGTCCACTACGGTCTGACCGACGATCTGACAGCCGACGAGTTTGACTTTGAGGACAGGCTTATCCTTGAGCCCTATAAGGAAACGAAGCTATAATACGAAGGGAGAAGAAAATGAGAGGGCGTACTCTGATAAATCTTGCTTTTTCAATAGGCCTGTGGCTTCTGGGCATCGCCGTTCTCGTGTTGAATCTACTCGACCTCTGGTCGCCCTGGCGTGCGATGGGAAATATTTTCCTTATCTACACCCCGCTTCCCGCTATTTTCTCGGTGCGTACAGTCTCGGCCTGTTATAAGGATTTTAAGGCGGGTAGTGAATCCCCCCTTCTGCCGAACGCCGTCCTCCTCGCCGTAGATCTTGCCGTCATTCTCTTTACTATGACCGTGTCGGCAAGCTGGATTTGATTTTTGGTTTATGACATAATAAAAAGACGAAGAGCTTTTGTTCTTCGTCTTTTTTGCTATTGGAGATTTACTTTTACAAGCTCCTTATACTCATCGTAGCTATAGAGCAGGTTAAGGGCCTCCAGCAGAGCATTTGGCGTCATATCGTCGGGTAGGCCTGCGGCAAGAGAAATTCTGCGTCGGTTCTCGCCTGCACCCTCGCATCCTGTGAGCTTATCCAGGAAAAAGTCAACTTTAGTTATCATTTTGCCGCTTTTCACCTCGGATTTGCCCGCCTCGAAGGGAGCGAGCAGGCGTAAGATCACATCCTTTTCCATTCCCTCCACACCAAGCGTGCCGCTTGCCGACGGGCGTCGCTTTCTTTTCTCCTTGCCCTCGATTTTCGGGATAAACAGGTGGTATATCTTGTCGGGCGGCAGTATTCCCGACAGAAATCTGCGTATTTGCCTTCCGCCGCCGTCCGAGTCGGTAAGAATTATCACGCCCCTCGAACCAATCCTGCGGATAAGAGCCTGCTTCTCCTTATCATTGAAGATCGAGAAGCCGCCCGTAGTGATTATAGTGGCGTCAATGAAGCCCGCCAGACTGCTTTTATCATACCTGCCCTCAACGATAATGGGCAGGGAAATTTTAATTCTTTCCATTTTCTCTCTCGTATTTATGGCACAGATCCTTCATCGGACAGCCGTGGCAGGCGGGCGACCGTGCGGTGCATATCTCCCTGCCGAAAAGCACTATTCTGTGACAGAAATCGCTGCCCTCCTTCATATCTATCAGTCCGCGGAGGATGCCCTCAATTTTCGTCGGATCCTTCTCGCTCTCGGGGTACATTCCCAGCCTGCCGCAAATTCTGATGCAATGGGTGTCGCAGACGATTGCCTCCTTGCCGAATATGTCACCCAGCAGAAGATTTGCGATCTTTCTTCCCACACCGGGAAGCCTCAGCAGATCGTCCATATTATCGGGCAGCTCGCCGCCGAAGTCGGTGATAAGCATACGGCTGGCCTCTCTTATATTGTCGGCCTTCATCCGATAAAGACCGCAGGGCTTGATTATCTCCTCAATCTCCGAAAGCTCGGCACTTGCCATTGATATAGCGTCAGGAAATCTTCTGAACAGCTCCTCGCAGACGATATTCACTCTTGCATCGGTGCACTGTGCCGACAGCCTGCCCATTACCAGCAGCCTCCAGGGGTCACCGCCGTAATGCAGGGCACACTCGGCATCGGGGTATAATTCCTTCAGCCGCTCAACTATTGCCCCGAGGCGTTTTTTCTTCTCACTTTTCGTCATTTCAGTATACCGTTTATGAGATTTTTGGTAAGCCTTACCGAAAGGCCCACCACCGTATCGTAGTCACCCTCGATTTTTTCGACGAATTTACCTCCGCCGCTCTGAATGCCGTAGCTGCCCGCCTTGTCCATAGGATCGCCGCTGTCAACGTATTCTTCGATCTCAAGATCGGTCATCTCTCTGAAATACACCGCGGTGGTGGCAACTCCGCTGACACGCCTGCCGCCGTAATGCACCGCCACGCCCGTATGTACGTTATGGGGTCTGCCAGACAGCATCCTCAGCATAGAGATGGCGTCGGCTCTGTCACGGGGCTTGCCGAGGGCAACGCCGTCCACCTCTACCAGCGTGTCTGAGGAAATTACAACGGCATCACCGCCGACCTCCTCTGCCACCGCACCGCCCTTACGAACGGCAAGCAGCTCTACGCCCTCTCTTGGATGAACCTCCTCGGGCAGACTCTCGTCCACCTCTTTTACGATTACTTCAAAATCCTTAATTATCTCGCCGATAAGCTCGCGGCGTCTCGGCGACTTTGATGCAAGTATATATCTCATATTTTCCCCTCAAAAAAGCGACTGCCTATTACCG
>JAZNWM010000154.1:0-2423 GCA_045593345.1 Eubacteriales bacterium | reverse complement strand
GGCTGCTTCGGTGCCTGCAATTTCTGTGCTCTCGCATTTCATCAGGGCAGGGAGGTAAGGTCAAGAAGCGAGCGTAGTGTTATCGAGGAGGCAAGGAAAATCACCGCCCTTCCTGATTTCAAGGGCTATATTCACGACGTTGGCGGCCCTACCGCTAACTTCCGTTATCCTTCCTGCGACAGACAGCTGGAGTGCGGCGTTTGTAAGAATCGCAAGTGTCTCTCTCCCACCCCCTGTAAGCATCTTAAGGTGGATCACACCGAGTACTCTCATCTCCTTTCCGAGATCGAGTCCCTTCCCGGTATTAAGAAGGTCTTTGTGAGATCTGGCATCCGCTTTGATTATCTTATCTACGACAGCGACGACAGCTTCTTCAGACAGCTGGTCTCTCATCATATCTCGGGTCAGCTTAAGGTCGCACCCGAGCATTGTGCCAACAATACTCTTTTGATGATGGGCAAGCCGCCTATCGAGGTTTACGAGCGTTTTAAAAAGAAGTATTTCGCCCTCTGCAACGAGGCGGGCCTTGAGCAGTATCTCGTCCCTTATCTTATGTCCAGCCACCCCGGTACAACTCTTGCCGATGCGGTGGAGATGGCGACCTGGTTGAAGAAGTGGGGATATATGCCCGAGCAGGTGCAGGATTTCTATCCCACCCCGGGTACTATCTCTACGATAATGTACTATACGGGCATTAATCCTATGAACGGAAAGAGCGTGTACGTCACCACCGACTATCACGAGAAGCAGCTTCAGCGTGCTCTTCTTCAGTATTCAAAGCCCGAGAATGCAAACCTCGTGCGTGAGGCTCTGCGTCTTGCGGGCAGGGAGGATCTTATCGGCAATTCACCCGAATGCCTTGTTCGCCCCTCCTTTTCGGGCGGCAGATATCTTCCCGATAAGAAGCCCACGCGTCAGTCTCGCTCCTCCTCATCCTCTCACTCGTCCCGCAAGGGACGGCAGGACTGTCAGCCCCAGCGTCCTACGGCGAAAAAAGGTAAGAGCAAGTTTGACAGAATCTTCGGCGAGGATGCCGACAGGATCCGTCGCGAGGCGGACAGAATGTCCTCTGCAAAACCGAAGGGCAGGGCTAAAGGCTCCTCCTTTGGGAAGGATAGCGGCAGGACTAAAAAGAACAAGCGTTAATCATCTTCGTACTTTTTACGATGCTCTTTTGCGGTAAAAATGCGAGGCAGAAAAATTTTTTAAAAAAAGCTGAAACGCCGATTTCTGAATGAATTTTTGGCAAATGACGGAAAAGTGTATTTTTTTTACGAGTTGGTAAAAAAATCCATCGTCAAAATCAAAAATGTGGAAAAGTCGGCGTTTTTTGAAAAAACAGGGCAGAATTAACAACAAAAGGACTTTTTTTGGCAAAAAGTTATCAACAATATCAACAGGCTGGATTGTGGAAAACCTTCCGTCTCAGGGGTTGCGTTTTGTTTTTAAAACGGCTTTTTATACTAATTCGCGGCTTCGGTTTGCAGTGCCTTATTCTGCCGTTTTTTATCGGATAAATTTTATTCTCTTAAAAGAGGGAGTAAAAATTACGAACTTACTCCACCACCTATTTATTTTTACGAAGGTACGGTTATAAAATGCAAGAAATAGCACAAAAATATCTTAAGGCCAAGCGTGCCCTTTTCGATAAGGTCTACGGTGCCAGGCTCAATCCCGAGCAGTGCCGTGCGGTCTTTACCGTAAACGGCCCTCTTCTCGTTCTGGCAGGTGCGGGCAGCGGCAAGACCACCGTTCTGGTCAACAGAATAGTCTTTCTTATAAGGTACGGCAACGCCTATTTCTCCGACAGCCTGCCCGACAGTCTTATTCCCGAGGCTGTTGAGGTTCTGGAGGGGGCTCTTGATATGTCATGCGAGGAGATAGAGGAGATACTCCCTCAGTTTACCGAGGATGCGGCGAAGCCCTGGTCGGTTCTCGCCATCACCTTCACTAACAAGGCAGCGGGCGAAATACGTGACAGACTTCGCAAGGCCTTTAACGACGAGTCGGTTGCCTCCTCCATCTGGTCGGGCACCTTCCACTCGGTATGCCTCAGAATTCTTCGCCGCTACGCCGACAGACTCGGCTACCGCGAGGGCTTCTGCATATATGATACCGATGATAAGAAGCGTCTTATTACCCAATGTATGAAGGAGCTTTCCATAGACGAGAAGCGTCTTGCTCCGAAGGCGGTTGCCAACGCCATCAGTATGGCGAAGGACGAGCTGAAGTCGGCTGACGAGATCGAGCTTACCCGCGACCCCAGAAGCAAGGATATCGTTGCTATCTATAAGCTTTATCAGAAGAAGCTTATGGACTACAACGCCTTTGACTTCGACGATCTTATTATGCAGACGGTTAGACTTCTGCAGGAGGACGAGGAGGTACGAGAGTATTATCAGAATAAATTCAGATACGTTCTG
>JAZNWM010000153.1:0-2848 GCA_045593345.1 Eubacteriales bacterium | reverse complement strand
AGGCATATTATCAACTCCTTGGCTCACAGAACGACATGGCTACGATCCGACTTGAGGTCGCAGGCAAGAATAACTACACCTGTCCCGAGGTGGATCTTTCCACCGACATCGTTATTAAGGACGGACGTCATCCCGTTGTAGAAAAGTTCGTGAAGGACTCCTATTTTGTTCCCAACGATACCACTCTTGATACCTCAAATAACAAGATAATGATCATAACAGGTCCTAATATGGCGGGTAAATCCACCTATATGCGTCAGGTCGCCATAATCACCCTGATGGCACAGATCGGCTCCTTCGTTCCTGCGAGAGAGGCGAGAATCGGCATAGTGGACAAGCTCTTTACCAGAGTCGGTGCATCGGATGACCTTGCATCGGGCCAGTCTACCTTTATGCTTGAGATGACCGAGGTTGCTACCATTCTGAAGAACGCTACCTCACGCTCGCTTATTATTTACGATGAGGTCGGACGGGGCACCAGCACCTATGACGGTATGGCTATAGCCCGTGCCGTCGTTGAGTACACCTACTCGAAGAAGATCGGTGCCAAGACGCTCTTTGCTACCCATTATCACGAGCTTACCGATATGGAGGCAGAGTTCTCGGGCATCGTAAACTATAACATCGCCGCCAAGAAGCGTGGTGACTCCATCACCTTCCTACGTAAGATCGTTCGCGGCGGCACCGACGATTCTTACGGTATTGAGGTTGCGAAGCTTGCGGGCGTTCCCTCCGACGTCGTTAAGAGGGCGAAGGAGATACTTGCCGAGATCGAGGCAGATACCCCTGCCGTAAGAGTCGTGAGGGGCGAGCCGTCTGCCGAGCCCGATCTCTTCTCGGGCATCACCGCATCTATTGAGAGCGAGGCACTTGACCGTCTTCGTTCGGCTGATATTAACACTATGACTCCCATTGAGGCTATGAATCTTCTCTTTGAGATAAAGAGAATGCTCGGGAACTGATAGAGGAAAAAGATATGGGAAAAATTAACGTACTTGATTTTGAAATAGCCAACCTTATTGCCGCAGGCGAGGTGGTCGAGAGACCGTCGTCGGTGCTTAAGGAGCTGATCGAAAACTCAATAGACTCGGGTGCTACCACCATCGTTGCCGAGATCAAGAGGGGCGGCGTTGCCCTTATTCGAGTGTCGGACAACGGCTGCGGTATGGACAAGGATGATCTGCCCGTTGCTATCAAGCGTCACGCCACCAGCAAGATCAGGGCACGTGAGGATCTTGAGAGTATTATGACTCTCGGCTTTCGCGGTGAGGCACTTGCGGCTATAGCCTCGGTCTCGGCACTTACCATTATTACCAAGACTGCCGAGGCAGAGGAGGGCTCTATGCTTGTCAGCGAGGGCGGTGCTATTCTTGACCTGTCCTCCGTCGGCTGCTCTACGGGTACTACCGTCGTGGTAGAGAATCTTTTCTTCAACGTTCCCGCCCGCCGTAAGTTTCTTAAGAAGGATTCTACCGAGGCTATGAACTGTGCCGCCCTGGTTGAGAAGGTTGCACTCTCCCGTCCGGATATATCCATCCAGCTTCTCGTTGACGGTGAGGAACGCTTTAAGACACCCGGTGACAAGAACCTTCTTAACACTATATATGCGGTATACGGCAAGGAGTTTGCCTCCAAGCTTATTGAGGCGGACGGTACCGCAAACGGTATCCACGTTCACGGTTATATCGGCAGAAGCGATAACGTGAGGAAGAACCGTAATTATCAGAATATATTTATCAACGGCAGATACGTAAAGAGCCTTACCGCTATGGCAGCTATTGAGAAGGCCTATACGTCTTATATAGCACACGAGGCCTTTCCTACCTGCGTCCTCTTCCTTGATATGAATCCCGGCTCGGTTGACGTAAACGTCCATCCCGCAAAGCTGGAGGTTAAGTTCGCCAGCGAGCAGCCTGTGTTTGAGGCGGTTTATTATACTGTGAAGCGTGCTATCGAGGACTATGAATACCGTCCCGAGATGCAGCTGTCGGATAAGCGTAGCGAGAGATCTGCCATTGGTGCCTTCGTTCCCATTGGCGAGGATACGAAGGGCAGGCAGATGTCTATTCCTGCCGAGAGGTCGGGATACAGCTCTCCCGTTGCTTCTCATTCCGCTACACAGCCACGCAGCAGCTACACTACCGGGACTCCCGCACGCCCCACCGTCGATTATTCCAGACCGATGAAGGCATCCAGCGGAGCGGGTGAATCCTTCGGCTATAAGGACAGTCCTGCGGCTATGACACCGAAAAGCTCGGTAGAGCTGCTTGAGAGATATTCGAGGGCAACGCCGAATTCCGATTATACCCCCGCCGAGACCACGAAGCCTGCCGAGCCTGTCAAAACGACTGAGCTGTCTCTTCCCGAGATTCGCGTTGAGGACTCTCTGCCCGAGTATAAGTTTATCGGCGAGGCATTTAACTGCTATCTGCTCGTTGAGCACGAGGGTGCTATGCTTGTTATTGATAAGCACGCCGCACACGAGAGGGTTATTTTTGAGGAGCTTAAGGAGATTACCGAGCGTGACGGAAGAGTTGCCTCCCAGGCACTTCTTCTGCCCATTACGGTTATCCTCACCCCCGACGAGCTTGCCTGTGCCGAGGAATACCGCGACGAGCTGTCGCTTGTGGGCTTTGAATTCGAGCTTCTCTCCGACTCGGCAAACCTTACCTCCATTCCCTCGTCGGTCGGCAGTATGGAGGCGGAGTCGCTTTTCGTTAAAATGCTTGACGATATTATAGAGGGCAAGGGTAATCCCGAGGTCACCGAGAAGATCCGTCGGGAGCAGGCTCTTTATCAGATAGCCAAGTCGGAGGCCAAGCGGTCTTAGGAAGACAAGGCATATTAT
>JAZNWM010000152.1:0-4110 GCA_045593345.1 Eubacteriales bacterium | reverse complement strand
TTACCGGTGTTGCCGGTATTGTCATTGTTACCACTGTTGTCGGGGTTGCATCCTACAACTGCAACACAAAGCAGACAAACTAATAATGCGAGTGCGAGAGATGTGAGTATTTTTTTCATTTTCTTAACCGATAATCAGTTGTACTGCTGATTATCATCTCCTTTTGTTTTTTTGCTGTGAGTACAAGCACAGTAAGTTGACGGTTTTGGTGCATCTCCCCAAAAAACATTGGGAAGCTATAAAATCGGCCCGTCGAGCCTATTTTAATCATTGAAAAAACGGTTATTATGTGCGTCGGTGCTGTCAAGATAGATAAGGTAAGATAATTTCCTCCTCCCCGGAGAACGCCGTTACCAAAGGTAACGGATTTTTTCTGTTTTTTCTCATTACAGATGCCCTCCCTGAATTTTGATAAATAAATATGAGCTTTTAAGTAATAATTATTGCAAATCGTTTCTGAATAGTTGACTCAAACAACTATATATTTATATATGTTTGGCCTACTACCATTTTATCACACAACCATTTTTTTAAAAACCGATTAGATTATGCAAATAGGGGTAAAATGTTATCATTTTTGTTTTATTTTTTTATATTTCGTACATTTTTGGGGTTTTATTTTGTGCAATATGCACAAATTGCAACTTTTCAGGGGTTTACAAGTTGAAAATCGTATGATAAAATATTAATGGTGAAATAGTTCTGGTTATCAAAAAGGAGGGTGAAAATATGTATATCAGTAAATGGGGGGAAGAAATTGTCATCGATAACACCTGTGGCAACGACTTTCTCGAAATAATTATGGCAGGCATTACCCACCCCAATCCCACCTACAGAATAATGCACAATATCTCGAAGCAATTCCCTTACGATTATTACGTTTTTGAATACGTGGTAAAGGGTGTAGGGCATATAGAAACCCCCGAGGAAAAATATACGGTGACCGAGGGCGATTTTTACTTTCTAAATAAGCTTCGCTACCATATTTACTATTCTGATCCCGATAATCCATACGAAAAGATCTTTCTTGTTCTGAAGGGCAGCTTCGTTGATTTCCTGGTTTCAAACTACCTTTCTAATGATAGCGTGTATATTAAGAAATGTAATCTGAACGGCCATATGATGCACATAATCAATCTTCTCAGCAGAGACGGGCCGATAAACTACGACAGGCTTGCCATATCGGTATTGGAGCTTTTCCAGCAGGTGTTCCCTCAGCCCTACCGCACCAAGCAAAGCTCCACCCGTGTGCCCGAGATGGTGAAAAATTATATCGATGCACACATTACTGAGAACATCACTCTGGATGACATCAGCAACGCACTATACATCAGTAAATCCCACATCGAGCGTGCCTTCAAGAAGGAGTACGGTCAGACTCCCATCGCCTATTGGGCAAGCCAGAGAATTATGCAGGTTGCCTCAATGCTTGAGACTACCAATTATTCTCTTTCGGAGATAGCACAGATGCTTGGCTTCTCGGACGTGAAGTATATGTCAAAAAGCTTCAAGAAGATAAAAGGAAAGACACCAACCGAATACAGACGAGATAAGCTTTCAAAGCTTAAAAAGTAGTTTTTTGAGGCGTTTTAGTAAACAGTTATTTACATTTTTTCGCTTTTACAAACAAAATTTATAATAAAACAATAGAAAGGTGAACACAAAAATGAAGAAAAATTTATTGATCCTGCTTCTTATCGGTATGCTTATATTAAGCATAACCTCCTGCGATCTGTTCCCAAAGGTTCCCGATTCGGGAAACAACGGGCCCACAACTGATGGTCCCGGAACGGATGAGCCCGGTACAGACGATCCCGGTACAGACGATCCCGGCACCGACACCCCTCCGCAGGGCGAGGATGCAATCGTTGTTGATGTTGAACTTTCGGGTATGAAAACCGCGTTTTCCTTCGGTGAGGAGCTATCCTTCGCCGGGATTAACGTAAGTGCAAAAATGTCAGACGGTACGAAAAAGTCGCTTACGTATGCAGATTTTATGGTTACGTGCGAGGATTATGATGCTATGAAGGTTGGTACATATACTGTTAACGTTAAGGTGAACGGTACCGATATAGCAAAGAACTACGACGTCAGCGTTTCCCCTGCCGACAGACTTAAGGTTCTTATGATCGGTAACTCCTTTGCCGACGATACCATCAACTACGCCTATGAAATTGCGAAGGCGGCAGGCATTCCTGAGGAAAATATTCTCGTGGCAGATATTTATATCGGCGGCTGCGTTCTTGACACTCATTGGAAGAACGCACAAGCAAACGCACCTGCTTATCGCTTCGGTCTTGAGAGGCAGGGCTGGTTTGACGGCTCCTCCTACACCAACTGGACTATGGAGCAGGCCATCAAATACGCCGATTGGGACTTCATCACCTTCCAGCAGGGCAGCTCTGCCAGCGGTGACCCCAGTTCCTTTGCTAATCTTCAAAATCTTATGAATTACGTGTACGATATTGCTACCGACGAGGCGAACAATCCTAACGCCAACCCCAACGTTAAGTTTGTGTGGCATCAGACCTGGGCATATCAGCAGGGTACGACGGCGGCTCATTTCTCGAAATACAATTTTGATCAGATGACTATGTACAACGCCATCGTTTCCTGTATGCAAAATTGTGTTTTGAACAAGGATTTCGTTGCAATCATTCCTAACGGTACCGCGATCCAGAATGCAAGAACCTCCTCCATCGGCGACACCTTCAAGCGTGACGAGCATAATCATCTGACCTACGGTGCGGGCAGATTCATCGCATCTATGAACCTCGTAAGCGTGCTTACGGGCATAGACGTATCGACAATATCCTGGAAGCCCACCGACAGTGGCTTCAACTATCCGTTAAGTGCTACGGAGATCAACATTTGTAAAGAAAGCGTTACAAATGCCATTGCTGATCCGTTCGCAATTACGAAATCCAAATACCCCCCTATCTCCACCAATCTGTCCGATCTTTTTGAGGGTGAAGGCACGGAGCAGAATCCCTACCTCATTCAGAGTGCAGAGGATATGTGGGCACTTTCAAGCTATACCAAGGGCAAGAGCTTTACAGACACAAACACATATTTCAAGCTTACGGCAGATATAGACCTCAGTGCAGATAACTGGATCCCCATCTGCTCCTCCGCAGAAAGCGGCTGGGTTTCAGAGGCAAACAGCTTCAACGGCAACTTTGACGGTAACGGACACACCGTCACCTTCGTTGGAAATTATACAGGTGACACCTGGGCAAAGGGCCTGTTCAGTGCGGTAGGCGGATATGTTCACGATCTCACCCTTCGCGGTAGCATTACCATTGAGAAAGGACGCGTAGGCTCGCTTGCAAGTATGGCGATGAGCGGTGCAAAAATTGAGAACGTTACCTCTTATGTTAACATTACCGCAGGCAACAACCAGGTAGGCGGTATTATCGGCTATATTGCGGCTCCCAATGTGAAGATCATCAATTGCACTAACTACGGAGCTATTACAGGCAGAGAGCTTGTCGGCGGTATCGTCGGTGGCTCCTGGCAGAACGTAAGCTATATCGGCTGTGCAAATCACGGTGAGATCACAGCCACATCCACTACGGCAGGCGGCATCGTTGCCGAGAAATATCCATCCGCAAGCCTTACCTCCTGCACGAATGACGGTAAGGTACAGGGTGGCAGCATAGTCGCGACAAGCGATGTTGGTAGTGCATCAGCCTATGCAGGTAATCTTGTAGGTCGCGAGTACTGATATAACGGCACAGGTGCCAAAAATTCTATTATAACGCAAAAAGCAGACGGTTTTTCCGTCTGCTTTTTTATTTGTAAGTGTGGCTTTCAGTAGATAATGAAAGCTAAAAAAAACAGACGAAAATTGAATCCGTCTGTTGTTTGTACGGGAATTTGCTCCGCTCTGCAAGACCTCTGACACGGGAATTTCGCCTAAAGCGAATATTTGCTCGCTCTACGCCTGGCAAACAAGCTTGCCGATCTCCGAGCGATAAATGCGAACCCATGCGACGTACGTCGCCGGGTTTGATGAGCGTACGGGAATTTGCTCCGATATGATACGTTTTGGTGCATACCGCCAAAGGGCGGTATATTGGCAGGCGAGGAGATGGAACGTGCATACAG
>JAZNWM010000151.1:0-3901 GCA_045593345.1 Eubacteriales bacterium | reverse complement strand
GTAGATATATCAAGGCCTCCGAGGATTTTTTGGCACCCTAAGATAAGATAAGCTAAGATAAGATAACCCAAGCTAAGATAAGACAAGCTAAGCTAAGATAACCTTTTACTACCAAAGAAATCTTACAGACATTCTTACAGGGAACGCTACGCGTAAAAGCCATTATTTTTGCAATATCTTGACAAATAAATATTTATATGTTATGATAATAAAGTTATAATGGAAAATATGCGGTTTTTTGGGCAAGGTGGGGAAAATGACTTTGTTTTGCACAAAAATTCACCGCGGAAGGAAGAAAATGGCTGATTTTGCATCTGAAATTAAAAGACGTCGCACCTTTGCGATAATATCCCACCCCGACGCGGGTAAGACCACTCTGACCGAGAAATTTCTTCTCTACGGAGGAGCTATTCAGTCTGCCGGCTCGGTAAAGGGTAAGCAGAACGACAAGCACGCTGTGTCTGACTGGATGGAGCTTGAGAAGCAGAGAGGTATCTCTATCACCTCCTCGGTGCTTCAGTTTGAGTACGACGGCTACTGCATCAATATTCTTGACACCCCGGGACACCAGGACTTCTCGGAGGACACCTACCGTACGCTTATGGCGGCAGACTCGGCGGTAATGGTTATCGACGCGGCGAAGGGTATCGAGCCCCAGACCAGAAAGCTCTTTAAGGTCTGTGCTATGCGTGATATTCCTATCTTTACCTTCATAAACAAGATGGACCGCGAGGCGAGAGACCCGTTTGATCTTCTTGACGAGCTGGAGACCGAGTTCGGCATCGCCACCTACGCTATGAACTGGCCCATCGGCTGTGGCCAGAAGTTCAAGGGCGTGTATGACAGGGATAAGCGTACCCTTCTTTCCTTCGGTGACTCTCACCGCGGCCGCGACAGAATCAGCGGCATTGACCTTGATATTTCAGATACTGCGAAGCTTGACGAGCTTGTGGGCGAGAATCAGCGTATAGAGTTCTGCGAGCAGATAGAGCTGCTTGAGGCAGCGGGCGGTGACTTTGACCTTGATAAGGTTCGCCACGGCAGGCTCTCGCCCGTATTCTTCGGCTCGGCCCTTAATAATTTCGGCATCGAGCCCTTCCTTGAGCACTTCCTGAAGATGACCACGTCACCTCTGCCCAGAGTTGCAGAGGGCGAGGTTATTGATCCCTTTGATCCCGACTTCTCCGCCTTCGTCTTCAAGATCCAGGCGAATATGAATAAGGCACATCGCGACCGTATCGCATTTATGCGTATCTGCTCGGGTAGATTTGAGCGTGGAAAGGACTACTATCACGTCCAGGGCAACAAGGCCTTTCGCCTCTCTCAGCCGCAGCAGATGATGGCATCCGAGCGTGAGGTTATTGACGAGGCCTATGCGGGTGATATTATCGGCGTGTTTGATCCGGGAATCTTTTCCATCGGTGACACCGTCTGCGAGAAGGGTAAGAAAATCAGGTTTGAGGGCATTCCCACCTTTGCACCCGAGCATTTCGCTATGGTAGAGCAGGTGGATTCTATGAAGCGTAAGCAGTTCGCCAAGGGTATGAATCAGATTGCCCAGGAGGGTGCTATTCAGATATTCTTTGAGCCTAATTCCGGTCTTGAGAGGGTTATCGTCGGCGTTGTCGGCGTCCTTCAGTTTGAGGTGCTTGAATACAGACTTAAGAGCGAGTACGGCTGTGACCTTCGCCGTACCAATATGGGATACAGCCAGATCCGCTGGATCGAGAACGAGAATCTTGACCCCAAGACCCTTCGTCTCTCCCACGATACCAAGTGGGTGCAGGACTTCAGAGGCAAGAATCTGCTTATCTTCACCAGCGAGTGGGCGATTCGTTGGGTGATGGAGGATAACCCCGAGCTTCGTCTCGCGGAATTCAGCAAAAACGACAATTAGTCGTCAAAATGTAAAGCAAACCTTGCAAAAAAACACATTTCAGAGCCAAAAAAGAGGATCATACACCTATGAGAATGAGAAAAAAGAAGCACTCGCAGGAGCGTCTTGCCGCCTGTAAGGAATATCTTTTCAGCACTGACGAGCTTTCGGAGCCCCTGACCGACCCTGCGTCAGTCATCGGTATGCCCGGCGGCAGAGTATTTCTTGAGATCGGTGCGGGCAAGGGTGGATTTGCCTGTGCTATGGCAGAGCGTCATTCCGACGCCGCATATTTTGCGATGGAGAGGGTCACCGACTGCGTGGTTCTCTGCGTGGAGCGTGCCGCATCGGGCGAGTGGGGCGAGCTTAAAAACCTTCGCTTCCTTATCGACAACGCCGATGATCTTATGCGTATTTTTGCACCCGAGAGCGTGGACGCTATATTCCTTAACTTCTCGGATCCCTGGCCCAAGAAGGGCTATGCGAAGCGTCGTCTTACCCATCGTGACTACCTTGCGGCGTATATGAATTTGCTGAAAAATGGCGGTACGTTACGCTTTAAAACCGACAACGTAGGACTTTTTGACTTCTCACTTGAAGAGATTGATGCCATCGGTCTTCCCCCCGCCATAGTCACCCGCGACCTTCACGCATCCGAGTGGAACGAGGGCAATATTATGACCGAGTACGAGAGGAGCTTCTCCGAGCAGGGAATGAAGATCAATATGCTTGAGGTGAAAAAGCCCGAGGGCTTCAGACCTCAGGTCGCGGCGAGATTTTTAGATTGATTTTTGATAAAATCGGCCAATTTCAGCCCTGTTTTTTGATTCGCAAAAATTATTTTAACTACAAATCGGGCTGAACATCATCAGCCCGAAATTCATAGGCAACAGCGGTTAATGCAAACCTGTTTTGAAAGGACAAATTCAGTACAACACTGCAGCAAAAAAACTTGTAATTTTCACAGAAGGGGGAGGGCAGGTATGAAAATCTACATAGACGATAGTCGTGTCCACGATGGGCATAGAGGCCGTATGCGGTCGAAATTACTCACACACGGTCAGCGGATTTTTGATACCTACGAGCTTCTTGAGATGCTTCTCTACAGCGTCATTCCCTATCGTGATACCAATCCCATAGCCAAGAATCTTCTCTATGCCTTCGGCAGTCTGGATGGCGTTTTCTCGGCGTCACGAGAGGAGCTAATGGGCGTATCGGGTATTGGCGAGCGTGCGGCGGATTTTCTCCTTACCGTAGGCAGACTTTCTGACGTTATCGGTGCAGAGCTTGTGGAGGAGGGCATCAGCTTCTCGGACTACGAGGCGGTGGGCAGATATTTTGTTTCCTGCCTTGCAGGTGTGGAGGAGAAGCAGGTTCTCGCCCTTTATCTTGACAGCAGTATGCGGTTTATCGATATGCAGAAGGTGTACGATCTTGAATACGATTCGGGTGGAGTGAAGCCGAAGCCCTTCGTTGACGGTGCGATAGTAAATCACGCCGCCGTCGTTATTACCGCACACAACCATCCCTATGGCCCGTTTTTCCCGACCCCGGGTGACAGGGCAACGAACACCACCGTCAGCGAGGCACTTAACGCCGCAGGCATCGTCCACGCCGAGCACTATATCGTGTCGGGCAACAGCTTTGCGGGTATCGGCTCGCTAAAGAGCTTTACGGTGAAGCTGTCGCAGATGCCCCGCGTCAGCGATTTCCTTGACACGAGGACAAGATACGAGGAGGGACTGTCAAACGAGGGCAGGGCGGCAGAGCCTGTGCAGACCCACTCCTACGCGGGCTACAACACCCGCGACCTTGATTATTTCAAAGCACTTCTGTCACTTGCGGGCAGGGCGGATGCCCACTCGCTTGCCGAGAGGCTGCTCATAAAATACAGAACGATAGAGAACACCCTCGGTGCCTCGGTATCCGAGCTTATTGCCGCCTCGGACGAGATGACGGCGGCATATATAAAGCTTCTTGCCTACCTGACCTCCCGTCGCAGGACCGACGCCTTCGCCCTTGGGG
>JAZNWM010000150.1:0-5867 GCA_045593345.1 Eubacteriales bacterium | reverse complement strand
TATGCCTTGTCTTCCTAAGACCGCTTGGCCTCCGACTTTCCCGACGTCGTTTCCTATAACCACTACTTCGGCTGGTACGGCGGCGACACCTCGATGAACGGCCCCTGGTTCGATAAGTTCCACGAAATGCACCCGACTATTCCGATCGGCTGCTCCGAGTACGGCTGCGAGGCTCTTAACTGGCACACCTCCGATCCCAAGCAGGGCGACTATACCGAGGAATATCAGGCATTCTACCACGAGGAGCTTATAAAGCAGCTCTTCACAAGAAAATATATGTGGGCAACTCACGTATGGAATATGTTTGACTTCGGCGCTGACGCTCGATCTGAGGGCGGCGAAAACGGACAGAACCACAAGGGCCTTATGACTATGGACCGCAAGTATAAAAAGGACTCCTTCTACGCTTACAAGGCGTGGCTCCGTTCTCCCGAAGAGGCTCCCTTCGTTCACATCTGTTCAAAGAGATACGTAGACAGAGTTGAGGACGTAACCAAGGTTACGGTTTACTCCAACCTTCCCGAGGTTGAGCTCTTTGTAAACGGCGAGTCTATCGGCAAGAAGAGCGCTCCCGATCATTTCTTCTACTTCGACGTTAAGAACATTGGCACATCTAACATCAAGGCTGTTGCAGGCGACTGCACCGACGAGAGCGTTATCAATAAGGTTGATACCTTCGACGAGTCCTACAGACTTGTTGAGAAGGGTGCGATCCTTAACTGGTTCGACATCGAGGAGATCCCCGGACGCCTTTCGCTCAACTCCAAGATGGGCGAGGTCATCAGCACCCTCCGCGGTAAGCTTATCTTTATGAAGCTGATGACAAGTATGCTCGGCGGCAAGAAGAAGGGTGGAGAGAAGCCAAAGGCTATGGGCTTTGACATCACACCCGATATGATGGCAATGATGAACGGCTTCACCGTGCTTCGTCTGCTTACTATGGCGGGCGGTATGATGAACAAGGAGTTCACCAAGGAGGAGCTTCTCGCACTTAACAAGAAGCTTTCCAAGATCAGAAAGCCCAAGGAAAAGAAGACAAACTGATCAATAAAAATAATCCCCGAAGGAGTAAAAATATGAAAATGACATTCCGTTGGTACGGCGAGGGTAACGACCGTATCAAGCTTTCGGATATCAAGCAGATCCCCGGTGTTGAGGGTATCGTATGGGCTCTTCACAGCAAGATGCCCGGCGAGATCTGGACTGAGGAGGAGATCAAGGTGGTTATGGACCAGCTCCACGAGTACGGCTTTAACGGTGACGTCGTTGAGTCGGTTAACGTTCACGACGACATCAAGATCGGCCTCCCCACCCGCGATCAGTATATCGAAAACTACAAGACCACTATCCGCAACCTCTCCAAGTTTGGCGTAAAGGTTATCTGCTATAACTTTATGCCCATCTTCGACTGGACGAGAAGCGACCTTTTCCATCCCGTAGGTGACGGCTCTACCGCCCTCTTCTATGAGAAGGGTATGATCCAGGATGACTACAACGCTATGGCGAAGTACATCCTTGATTTCACCGAGAAGTACAATATGTCCTTCCCCGGCTGGGAGCCCGAGAGAATGGCAAAGCTTGACCAGCTCTTCAAGGACTATGCAGGCGTTGACCACGAGAAGCTGTGGGCGAACCTGAAGTACTTCCTCGAGGCAATTATGCCCACCTGCCGCGAGTGTGACATCAAGATGGCAATTCATATGGACGATCCGCCCTGCGATATCTTCGGTCTGCCCCGTCTCCTTATCGCCGGCCCCAGCATCGACAGATTCCTCTCTATGGTCGATGATCCTTACAACTGCCTTACTCTCTGCTCCGGCTCGCTTAACGCGAATCCCGAGAACAACGTTGCTTCCATCGTAAGAAAGCACTGTGACAGAATCGCATTCGCTCATATCAGAAACGTAAAGCACTTCCCGAACGGCGATTTCTCTGAGGCAAGCCACCGCGACTGCGACGGTGATACCGGCATTCTCGATATCCTTAAGGCATATCACGACTGCGGCTACGAGGGATATATCCGTCCCGACCACGGCAGACATCTCTGGGATGAGAAGCCCGGCAACGTTCGTCCCGGCTACGGTCTTTACGACAGAGCCCTCGGCATTATGTATATGCTGGGCGTATGGGATATGCTCGACAAGATCAATAAGTAATTATTCGGAGGTAACTTAAAATGATTAATCTTCCCCTTAACGTAGATTTTTCCGGCAAGGTTGTAGTTGTAACAGGTGCAGGCGGCGTTCTTTGCGGCGATATGGCACGTGCATACGCTCAGGCAGGAGCTAAGGTTGCTGCCCTTGACCTTAACGAGGAGGCTGTAAAGAAGCTGGCTGACGAGCTCACCGCAGAGGGCTTCGTATGTATCGGCTACAAGGCAAACGTGCTTGATCCCGTAGCTCTTGAGGAGGTACATCAGGCAGTCCTTAAGGATCTCGGCCCCTGTGATATTCTTGTTAACGGTGCAGGCGGTAACAACCCCAGAGCAACCACCGACAACGAGTATCATCACGAGGCTAAGGAGGGCGGCAAGTCCTTCTTTGATCTTGATGCGGGCGGCGTTGACTTCGTATTCAAGCTCAACTTCCAGGGCACCCTTCTTCCCACCCAGACCTTTGCAAAGGATATGGTAGAGAGAAAGTGCGGCAATATCCTTAACATCTCCTCTATGAACGCATACATTCCTCTTACCAAGATCCCCGCATACTCTGCTGCGAAGGCAGGTATCTCCAACTTCACCCAGTGGCTCGCAACCCACTTTGCAGGAACAGGCATCCGCTGCAACGCTATTGCTCCCGGCTTCCTCGTTTCCAACCAGAACAGAGCCCTCCTCTTCAACGAGGACGGCACTCCTACCGCAAGATCGGCTAAAATCCTTAACGGTACTCCTATGGGACGCTTCGTGGATTCTGCAGAGCTTCTCGGCGGTCTGTTCTTCCTCACCGACGATAAGGCTGCTTCGGCTATCACCGGCGTAGTTCTTCCCATTGACTGCGGCTTCGCTGCATACTCGGGAGTTTAATAGAGGCTGACTGTAGCCTCCGCAATTTATTGCGGTAAATAAGCATTATATTAATAAAAGAGAGAGCGTTTTGCTCTCTCTTTTTCTCTTTGCGTACAGGGTTGTTGACATACAGCTGAATTTGTGCTAAAATACTGTTATAATCTTAATATAAAGGAAGCATTTTTATGAAAGACAAGATACTCACTGGCCTTCTGGGATTCTTTATCGCAATTCTGATAATCTCATTCTCCATCGCCCTGCCCATTTACTTCAGACCCTTCTACTATATGCAGATAGAGTCGCTTAACATTGAGGAATACTCGGGTGCCGACTACGACACCATAAAGGAGGCCTACGACGAGCTTCTTGACTACCTTACCGTACCGGGCAAGGAGTTCAGCACGGGAGATTTCCCCTACAGCGAGAACGGCAAATCTCACTTTGAGGATTGTAAGGTGCTCTTCGACCTTGACGGCATTGCCTTCTTAATCTCGCTTATCGGTACGGTACTTATGATCGTCCTAAACAGGCTCGGAGTATACAAGCTGTGGCGTCCCTTCGGTATGAACATCGCCTTCTCGGCGGGTGCCTATACTCTGGGCGGCTTTGCTGTGATCGGCGGCCTTGCGGCATTGGATTTTGACACCGCCTTCACCGTCTTCCACACCCTGTTCTTCCCCGGTAAGAGCAACTGGCTCTTCGACTGGAATAAGGATGCCATAATCCGCATTCTTCCCCAGGACTTCTTTATGAACTGTGCAATTCTTATTCTCGTATCCATAATCACCCTTTGCATCGGCTGTATTCTGTCGGGAATTATAGGCAAAATTCTTCACAAGCGTCAGCAAAAAATATAAATTAACTGTAAACAATTAAAAAAACAGTTGTAAATAATGCCGTTTTATGATTGACTGATGAGGAAAATTTATATATAATTATTAAGAAGCAACAAGCTGAAAAAGGAGTTTTTTATGGGACATAATAATCGCCCCTCGTTCAGAGAACGCGTTGCAGCATTTATGTCGGGCAGATACGGTATTGACAGACTGTATTACGTTCTGCTTGCGATATGCTTCATACTTATAGTTATCAACCTTTTCGTCAACTCCATCGCTCTCTCGGTTATTGAGAGTTGTGTGTTTGTATATGCATTTTACCGCGTTTTGTCAAAAAATGTTTACAAAAGGCAGCAGGAAAACGAGTGGATCATCAAAATTATTAACAAGCTGAAGGGCTTTCAAAATCTGCAAAGGTGCAAGAAGCGTGACAAGAAGACCCACGTATATAAGAAATGCCCCTCTTGCAAAAGCAACCTTCGTCTGCCGAAGGAGAAGGGTGAGCATACCGTAGTGTGTCCCTGCTGTAAGAACAGATTTAACGTCAAAATCTAAAATAAAAAGAGAGAACAAAACGGTTTATCCGTAATGTCCTCTCTTTTTCTCTGTTCGTGATGTTTTTGCTATCGCAAAAGTGATGTTATTCGCTCCGCTCATAATGATGTTTCTCGCCAAGGCTCGCAATGATGTGCTGTTTGCCCACTACGCCGTCAGGCGTAACATCATTCACGCAGTGAACATCACTGCCGAAGGCAACATCATTTGCCCTGGGGGGCAAACATCGTTTAGCGTGAATGCTCCGTTAAGAGCATCACGCTATAGCATACGGTCTTTTTATATAATACCAAGAAGCTTCAGGGCGTAGTAGCCGAGGCCAACGACACCGAGAATAAGAAGGATAATGAGGGCTCCCCTTACCTTCTTCCAGATGGCGTAGCGGCGTGCCTTACGCTCGTAGCGGGAGACGGGATCAAGCTTCCTTGACACCTGCTTTGCAAATTTGTTGATCCACTTGACGTCAGCCTTGTTAAGCTCGTCAAGCTGGTCAAAGGCACCATCCTCGTGAGCGATAATATTTCTCGCCTTCCTGTACTTAATAAGTCTGGGAAGAACCTCGCTGCGGTCGGGAGCAAATCTCAGCTCCACAAGAGAATTTATATAGGCGGTAACGCCGTTACGCTCAACGCCGAGACGCTCGGCACATATTTTGTCAAGCTCAAGATAGGCCTTAAAAAAGGACATATTGATCTTACTGCTCATGACGCCACCTCCAAAGAATTTGATATGGGTATATCCGAAATCAAAAATAGCCAAATTTTTGCAGAATATATCCTAACCATTACCTATTCTACACTATTTTAAACCAAATTTCAATAGTAAATATTAAAAATTATTAAATTTTATTTATTTTCAATGAAAAAAAGAGAGAGCAAATCGGTTTAAACAAGCCAAAATGCTCTCTTTTTTTGAAAAACGAGATATTTTCAGCGAAAATAAATACGCGACCTCATTTTTAGGGAATAGTATTAAAGCTACGGGATATAATTCTCAAAAATTATACCGTCAAAGCCGGCTTTACGTGCGGCAGCCTCCTCCTCGGCAGAGCGGACGGTCCAGGCAAGAGTGGGTGTGCGGAAGAGCGTGCGGACAAGTCGCAGTCCGAATGCCGATGCGTGCCTGTGATCGTAGGCAATAAATGCGGGACGGCAGAGAAAATTCAGAAGGAGCGACTGCAGGATGAAATACAGTGGCTTTCTGTACTGCTCATAGCTGTAGTAACGGTGAGAGAGAATTCCGCGGGGGATATGGGGCATAATGCCCTTCACAGTACGAAGAGAAAGGGGGTTGAAGGACTCAATAATATAATCACCCTTATAATCCCGAAGGATTTCGCAGGTCCTCTCGGACACCTTGGAATTGCCGGGATCCTCTTTTATCTCAACGAGAAGGGGAACCCTGCCGTCGATAAGCTTCAGCACGTCGGTGAAGAGGGGAATACCGTCGGCGGTGCCGTTAAGCGAGAAGGC
>JAZNWM010000149.1:0-12556 GCA_045593345.1 Eubacteriales bacterium | reverse complement strand
CCTAAGACCGCTTGGCCTCCGACTTCTATCGATATTCAATGGGGTAATCACGATGCCCTGTGGATGGGTGCGGCGGCAGGCTCGCGTGTGTGTATTGCCACCGTGCTGAACAATTCTATTACCTACAAGAACCTTGACGTTATCGAGATAGGCTACGGTATTTCCCTGCGTCCGCTTGCCCTCTTTGCCGAGGAGATATACGGCGGCTCGGATATTTCCGCCTATATGCCGAAGGGCAGCTCGGAGGGTAATTTCTACGGCGGAACCGACGACACTCTGCTTGCTATGATGCACAAGGCCATAAGTATAATTCAATTCAAGCTTGAGGGTCAGGCGATAAAGCGTAATCCGTCGTTTTTGATGAATGAGCGACTTATTCTTGAGCAGATTGACAAAAAACGCGGAACCGTGACCATCAGCGGCAAGGAATACAAGCTTCGCGACTGCGATTTTCCCACCCTGTCGGACGACGATCCCTACAGTCTTACCGAGGGCGAGAGTCGGGTTATGGAATATCTGCGTGTGGCGTTTATGCGATCCGACAAGCTGAATAAACAGATAAGGTTTATTTACGACCACGGCTCGATGTATACCCTTTACAACAACAATCTTCTATACCACGGTGCAATTCCGATGGACGAGGGCGGAGAGTTTATGTCCCTTGAGGCGGCGGGCGGTAGACGTGGCAAAGCACTTATGGACTACTGCGACAAAATGGCAAGGGTTGGCTATTTCGCAAAGGACGGAACCCCCGAGAGACAGGCGGGCAAGGACTTCCTCTGGTTCTTATGGTGCGGAAAGGATTCGCCCCTGTGTGCAAGGAAGAAGATGGCTACCTTCGAGCGTCTGCTTATCAGCGACAAGGACGCCTGGATTGAGCCGAAGAACGCCTATTATCAGTCCTGGGACAACGAGGAGATAGCCATTAAGATACTTGAGGAATTCGGTCTTGACAGCATTGGCTCACACATCATAAACGGACATCTGCCCGTAAACCGCGGCGAAAATCCCATTAAGGCAAACGGCAGAATTCTGGTTATTGACGGTGGCTTCTGCAAGGCATATCACGGCTCTACGGGTATCGGCGGCTATACGCTGATATACAATGCGGACGGTATGAGGCTGCAGGCACACGAGCCCTTCTTCGACAGGGAGGACGCGGTGAAGAACAACGCAGACATCGTGTCGGAGACCATCATATTTGAGCACAAGTCCGACAAGATGCGTATCAGAGAGACCTACCGCGGCTCGCAGATCCGCGAGAGAATAGCAGATCTGATGCTGCTGATGTCGGAGTATGACAAGGGTACGGTATAAGCCCTGCCGAGCGGCACGCCAATGAATAAAAACAGAGCAAGAATAGAAGGCTTTTACCTTTTACTCTTGCTCTTTTTTATATAAAAAGCTATTTTTTGTGTGCCGAAATTACCGCCTCGGCAACCATAAGACCGTCGCGTGCGGAGGAAACTATGCCACCTGCATAGCCTGCACCCTCGCCTGCGGGATAGAGCCCTGAGATACCGACGGCAGAATAGTCCGAGCCACGAAGGATGCGGACGGGAGAGGTGGTACGTGTTTCGGGCCCTGTAAGAGAGGCGTCGGGATAATAAAATCCACCCATCCAGCTGTCAAAATCGGGAATGGCAGAGCGAAGCGAATCGGTGATATAGTCGGGCAGATACTCCTCGGGGGAGTGTGGCGTCGTTCCGACGGGATAGGAGGGCTTTACCGAAGGAGAAGCAGCTGCCCTGCCCCGACTGACGAAGGCCTCCATCGTGGTGGTGGGAGCCTTATAATCCCCGCCCGCAAGGACGAATGCACGCCTCTCGATTGCACGCTGCAGCTCAATGCCCGCAAGGGCGTCGTCAGAGCCAAAGTCCGCGGGAGTGACCGACACGAGAAAGGCGGCGTTGGAATTATCCGCATCTCTCGCATACTCGCTCATACCGTTGGTGACGATGCCTCCCTGCTCGCTGGCGGCGGCAACCACCGTACCGCCAGGACACATACAGAAGCTGTAGACACTTCTGCCAGACTGAAGGTGGGTGACCAGATGATAGCTTGCCGCACCGATGTCCGCGGGAGGATTATTTCCGTACATAAGGCGGTCGATATACTCGCGTGGGTGCTCGATGCGAAGGCCGATGCCAAAGCCCTTTGCCATCATAGATACGCCCATCCGACGAAGCATAAGGAAGGTGTCGCGGGCGGAGTGCCCGGTAGCCAGAATAAGACAGTCGGTATCAATATCAAAGGAGGCTCCGTCCTTTTCGCAGACAGCACCGACAAGGCAGCCGTCATTTATCTTAAGAGAGGTGAGCTTTACCGAGAAAAGAACCTCGCCGCCGAGAAAAATTATTTTCTGCCGTATTTTTTGTACGATATTCTTGAGTTTGTCGGTTCCGAGATGAGCACCGACCGAGTAAAGAATATCCTCGGGAGCACCGAAGGAGATAAGGTCGGAGAGTATCTTGTACTTGTATTTATCCATACTGCCGACCTTCAGCTTTCCGTCAGAGAAGCTGCCTGCACCGCCCTCGCCAAACTGGATATTACATTCGGGATCAAGCAGACCGAGGGAGGTGAAGGCGTTAACCTTCTTTTCACGCTCGGTAACGGGGAGTCCACGGTCAATAAGAACCGGTCTTGCCCCTGCCTCGGCAAGAAGGAGTGCGGCAAAAAGCCCCGCAGGGCCTGCACCCACAACGACGGGACGGGAGGAAAAGCGGGAGGGCGGAAGGTCAAGGGAGAGATCCTCCATAGGTGCGACCTTCTTCTTCATTTTAAGCAGGCCTGCCTCTCTCTCGGCAGAGAATTCTGCCGCCACGGTAGCGGCGTAATGGATGTTCGACTTGTCGGAGATATTAAGGGTGCGTTTTACCAGCCGCACATCCTTTATCTCATCCTTCCTGACGGGAAGCCTGTCCGTGAGGGCGGAGTAAATATCCTCGGCGGTATAGTTAAAGGGTAATTTTATATCGGTCTTGATCACAGCTCTGCCCTCCTTTCGTTTTCGTTTATTATACATCAAAAAAGCGAATATGTCAATAAGATACTCCTGTTGAAAAATATATGTACTTGTTATAAAAGCATTAAAAAGTATTTTAAAGACGGCCTTTTTAAAAATTTAAAAAAGCAAAAAGCATTGGCATAAGCAAAAAAACAACAAAATATTGTGATATGCTGCATTTTTTCTTGACATTTTTTTATTACTATATTATAATTAAATATTATACTTTGTATTTATTTTGAGGTAATGCCTTATGATCAATGAGAAAATGCAGGCACTCGGTGCCAAGAGATCGGTAATACGCGAGCTTTTTGAATACGGAAGGAAGAGGAAGGCCGAGATAGGAGAGGAAAAGGTTTACGACTTCTCGCTCGGTAATCCCAGCGTGCCCTCGCCCGAATGTGTAAATCAGGAGCTTACAAGACTTATCAGCGAGGAAAATCCCGTATTGCTTCACGGATACACCTCGGCACAGGGTGACGCATCGGTCAGGGGGGCTATTGCCGAATATATAAACGGCAAATACGGCGAGAGCATTACTGCCGACTGCCTTTATATGAGCGTGGGTGCGGCGGCGGCACTTACCGCATCGCTTACCGCCCTGGTAAATCCGGGCGAGGAGGTTATAGTTCCCGCTCCCTACTTCCCCGAGTATAAGGTATTTATCGAAAGATGCGGCGGAGTTATCAGAGAGGTGGGCTGTGACGGGGATCTGCAGCTTGACACCGCGGCAATTGAGGCGGCAATAAACGAGAGGACGGCGGCGATCATTATCAATTCGCCGAACAACCCCACGGGTGCGGTATACAGCGAGGAGAATATAAAGGCTCTTTGCGAGGTGCTGTACCGCTGTGAAGAAAGGCTTGGCCGCCCCATATACCTTATCTCCGACGAGCCCTATCGCGAGCTGGTGTACGACGGAGTAAGCGTTCCTTATCTTACGAAATACTACAACGACACGCTGGTGTGCTATTCCTTCAGCAAGTCGTTGTCTATCCCCGGCGAGAGAATCGGCTACGTGCTGGTATGTCCCAGATGCCGCGACTTTACCGCGGTGTATCAGGCGGTGTGCGGTGCGGGACGAGCCCTGGGATACGTTTGTGCTCCCAGCCTGCTGCAAAAGCTGCTGCCCTACTGTCTCGGCAAGACCTCGGACATCGGCGTTTACGACAGAAACCGCCGTCTGCTTCTTGAGAGGCTGTCGGAATACGGCTTTGAGATGATAAAGCCCGAGGGTGCCTTCTATCTCTTCATCAAATCGCCGAGCGGTGATGCAAACGAGTTCTGCGAGAGAGCGAAGAAATTCGAAATACTGATCGTCCCCAGCGACGACTTTGGCTGTAAGGGCTACGCAAGGCTTGCCTACTGTGTAACCACAGAGCAGATCGAAAGAGCCCTGCCCGCCTTCTGCCGACTGGCAAAATCATATAAGGAACAAGAAAATGGCTAAGGATTCACTTGACACAGCAAGAAAAGAAATAAACGAAATAGATAAAGCGATGGCAGAGCTGTTCGTCCGCCGTATGCACGCGGCAGAGAGCGTTGCCGACTACAAGAGGGCACGCGGGCTTGCCATACTTGACGAGGCGAGAGAGGAAGAGGTTATAAGACGGAACTCCGCCCTTATCGAGGAGGACGAGATACGCGAGTATTACGTCAATTTCCTTCGTGATACGATGGCAATATCAAGAGCCTATCAGTCAAGGCTGATGGAGGGAATGAGGGTTGCCTACTCGGGTACGGAGGGTGCCTTTGCTCACATTGCGGCAAACAAGCTTTACCCCTCGGCGAAGAAGGTTGCCTTCGGTGATTTTGCCGAGGCCTACCGTGCGGTAGAGCGTGGAGAGTGCGATATTGCGGTGCTGCCCGTTGAGAACAGCTACAACGGCGAGGTGGGACAGGTGACAGACCTGATGTTCTCAGGCTCGCTGTACGTTAACGGAATGTTCGACCTGCCTATAACCCAGGACCTGCTGGCGAAGGAGGGGACGAGGATGGAGGATATCCGCGAGGTAGTAAGCCATCCCCAGGCCTTCGGTCAATGCAGAGAGTATATTGAGAGGCACGGCTTCGTGCGGCACGAGTTTGCCAACACGGCCCTTGCGGCAAGGTGGGTTAAGGAAAACCCCTCCACCAGCGTGGCGGCCATCGGCAGCAGAGAGGCGGCAGAGCTCCTCGGCCTTACCGTTATAGATCACGATATAAACGAGTCGAGAAGCAATTCTACAAGATTCGCCATCTTCTCACGCACCGCAAACAAGCGTGTATCAAGGGAGGGCGGCGTTCACTCCATTCTGCTCTTCACCGTTCGCAACGAGGCGGGGGCACTTGCAAAGGCTATCGACGTTATCGGTCGGTACGGCTTCAATATGAGGACGCTTCGCTCAAGACCTATGAAGGAGCTTTTGTGGCAGTATTACTTCTACGTGGAGCTTGAGGGCAACGTGCAGAGCGAGACGGGAGCATCTCTTCTTGAGAGCCTGTCCGAATTCTGCGACAGACTTAAATTTGCAGGAAGCTATATAAAGCTTTAAAGGAGTCGATTATGACTAAATTACACATTGACCTTGCCGAGCGGGGCTATGATATAAATATCGGATGCGGCCTTCTTGACCGAGCGGGCGAGCTTTTTGATCTTGACAGGAGGGTGCTTATCGTCACCGACGCGGGCGTACCGAGAGAATACTCCGAGCGTGTGCTGAGGGCCTGTCGCGAGGGTGAAATTATAACGGTCGGCGAGGGCGAGAGCTCCAAGAGTATAGAATGCTTCGCCCGTCTGTGCGAAAGACTCATTGAGATGGATATGACCCGAAGCGACTGTCTTGTGGCGGTGGGCGGCGGCGTCGTGGGCGATCTTACGGGCTTCGTAGCGGCGTCCTATATGCGTGGTATTGATTTCTACAATATTCCCACTACCCTGCTGTCCCAGGTAGACTCCTCCATCGGCGGCAAGACGGCAATAAATCTCGGCGGTGTGAAGAACATCGTCGGTGCCTTCTATCAGCCGAAGGGGGTTATTATCGATCCCCTGCTTCTCGGTACTCTGCCGAGAAGACAGCTTCTCAGCGGTCTGGCAGAGTCAATTAAAATGGCACTTACCTCCGACGAGGAGCTGTTTGGGCTTATTGAGGGTGGCGATATTGATGATATTATTGAGGAAATTATTATTCGCTCGCTTAAGATAAAGCAGGCGGTGGTAGAGGCGGACGAGCGTGAGGGCGGTCTTCGGAGAATACTTAATTTTGGCCACACTCTTGGCCACGCTATTGAATCCCAGGAGAATATGGGCGGGCTGTATCACGGCGAGTGCGTTGCCATCGGTATGACGGCAGTCTGCTCGGAGAGTGTGAGGGCGAGGCTTGTTCCCCTGCTAAAGAGGGTTGGGCTTCCCTACTGCTATGACGGAAATCTTGAGGAGGCGTTAAAATACGTCTCCCACGACAAGAAATGCGAGGGCGAAAAAATATCGGTAGTATTCGTCGACAGGATCGGAGAATGCAGAATTGTGAAAATGAACACCGAGGCCTTCTGTGCCCTGGTTCGTGAGGAATTGAAAAAATGAAAAACAGCCTTGGAAGCAGTATCGTAATCACCCTGTTCGGCGAGAGCCACGGCGATTACGTGGGTGCGGTGCTTGACGGTCTGGCACCCGGAATAAAGATTGACGAGGAATATATAAAAGCGAAGCTGGCACTTCGTCGCCCGTCGGGTAAGATCTCTACCGCAAGGGTGGAGGAGGACGAATACGAGCTTGTAAGCGGTGTATACCGCGGATATACAACAGGCACGCCACTTTGCCTGCTGATAAAAAACACGAATAAGAAAAGCTCTGACTACGGCGAGGCTCTTGACGTGCCACGTCCCTCTCACGCCGACCTTACCGCACGAATGAAGTACCACGGCTATGAGGATCATCGCGGCGGCGGTCATTTCTCGGGCAGGCTGACTGCGGCTATCGTGCTGGCGGGTGCCATACTCGGCAGGGCCCTTGAGGACAAGGGGATATTTATCGGCTCACATATCACCGAGCTGCACGGTGCGTTTGACCGCAGCTTTGAGAATATCAGCGAGGATATAAGGCTTGTAAATCAAAGACAGTTCCCCACCCTGACCGACGAGGCCGAGGAGAGAATGAGGAAGGAAATTGAGAAGGCGGCAGCAGGCGGCGACAGCGTCGGCGGTATTCTTGAGAGTGGAATTATCGGTCTGCCCGAGGGACTGGGCGAGCCCTGGTTTGACAGTATGGAGAGTATGCTGTCCCACGGTCTGTTCTCTATCCCCGCGGTAAAGGGCGTGGAGTTCGGCCTTGGCTTTGCCTTCGCGGACACCTACGGCAGCGAGGCCAACGATTGCTTTACCGTAAGAGATGGCAGGATCGTTACCGAGAGCAATAACAACGGCGGTATCAACGGCGGCATCACCAATGGTATGCCTATAGTATTCCGTACGGTAATAAAGCCCACACCCACGATATTTAAGGAGCAAGCCAGCGTTTCCATATCCAAAATGGAAAACACGACGCTTAAGGCCCACGGCAGGCACGATCCTGCCATAATTCACAGAGCAAGGGCGGTGGTGGACGCGATGACGGCTATAGTTATTGCGGATATGCTTGCCGTAAGATACGGCACCGACTATCTTGCCACGAAGGATTGAAAATGAAATACGGACTTATTGGCGAGAGGCTGGGACACAGCTTCTCAAAGGATATACACGAGCAATTCGGCTATGAATACCAGCTGTGCGAGATAGCTCCCGAGGAGCTTTGCAGCTTTATGCATAGGCGTGAGTTCCTCGGTATAAACGTGACTATTCCATACAAGACGGCGGTCATTCCCTACCTTGATGAAATAGACGAGGCGGCGAGGGCTATCGGTGCGGTGAATACCGTTGTTAACCGAGGCGGCAGGCTTTACGGCTACAATACCGATTTTCAGGGTATGAAGGCCCTCTTTGCCCACGCAGGAATAGATCCCGCGGGATGTAAGGCGGTTATTCTTGGCTCGGGAGGAACGTCAAAAACCGCCGAGGCGGTGCTCACAGCCCTCGGTGCGAGAGAGATATATCGCGTCAGCAGAAGCGGAAGGGACGGGGCTATTACCTACGGAGAGCTGTCCGAGATGGGACATTACGATGCGGAGATAGTGGTTAACACCACACCGCTTGGGATGTATCCCGAGATCTACGATATGCCCGTGGCTATGATGAGCTTCAAGAGGCCAATCGGTGTTATTGACGCCATATATAATCCTATCAGAACTATGACGGTTATGGAGGGGAAGGCCTACGGAGCAAGGGCCGAGGGCGGTCTATATATGCTGGTGGCTCAGGCGGTAGCTGCATCCGAGATCTTCCTTGATACCGAGTATCCCGAGGAAACCACCGACGTAATATACGAGAGACTGCTCAGGCAGAAGGAGAACATCGTGCTTGTCGGTATGCCCGCATCGGGCAAGACCACGGTCGGTAAAATAATTGCCGAGAGGCTGGGCAGACGCTTTGTTGACACAGACGAGGAGATCGTCAGGCTTACCGGCTCGTCCATCAGCGATATATTCAAGGAGGAGGGCGAGAGTGCCTTCCGACAGATGGAGGCGGAGGTAATAGCGAGGCTGTCCCGCGAGAGCTCGCTGGTTATCGCGACGGGCGGCGGTGCGGTTTTAAGAGCGAGAAACGTTTTTGCCCTGAGATTAAACGGAAGAATATTCTTTATCGACCGTCCTCTTGACAGCCTGATCCCCACGAGCGACAGGCCCCTGTCACAAGACAGAGAGTCTATTGAAAAGAGATATAACGAGCGGTACTCTATTTACTGCGAGAGATGCGACGAGAGAATCGACGCAGACTGCGACGCCGATGGTGTAGCCGAGAAAATACTGGAGAGATACAGATGAAAATTTACGTAATAAACGGAGCTAATCTTAATATGCTCGGAATCCGCGAGCCTGATTTTTACGGCTTCGACAACTACGATAATCTGCTGAAGATAATAGACGAGCATTCAAAATGGCTTGAGATCGAATGCGTTTGCTATCAGTCAAATCACGAGGGCGACCTTGTAGACAAGATACAGGAGGCGTACTTTGAGGGAGCTGACGGCATCGTTATCAATCCCGGTGCATACACCCACACCAGCATTGCCCTGCTCGATGCGGTAAAGGCGGTAAAGCTGCCCACCGTTGAGGTTCATATCTCCAAGGTAAACGAGAGAGAGGCATTCAGACAGATAAGCTATATCAGAGAGGCCTGCGTCCATACCATATGCGGCAGGGGCATTGAGGGATATATCGACGCGATAAATTATTTATATGAATTACTTCGTAAATAAAGGGCGTGCCGAGGGCAAGGCTTCGGTGCCTACGTCAAAGAGCGTGGCTCACCGTCTGCTTATCCTGGCATCGCTGTGCAAAAACAAAAAAAGCGTTATTCGCGGAATAACGCCATCCGAGGACGTGCTGGCAACCATAGACTGCCTTCGTGCCCTCGGCGTAAAAATCGAATATGACGGCGGGTGTGCAGAGGTGGTCGGCATTGATTTTGCGAAGGCAGCTCCCACCGAGCCGCTTAACTGTCGGGAGAGCGGAAGCACTCTGAGATTTCTCATCCCGCTTGCAATGCTGTCGGGCAACGAGGTGACCTTTATCGGCAGCGAAAGGCTGATGGCAAGACCGCAGAGCGTGTATGAGAATATCGCGAGAGAGTGGGGCCTTACCTTCAGGCGTGAGGCAGACAGAATAACGGTAAAGGGCCCGCTTTGCGGCGGAGAATATTTCATTGACGGAAACCTAAGCTCACAGTTTATTACCGGACTGCTGATGGCCTTCTCCACTATGGATCAGGATGCGAAAATCATCTTTAATACACCTATTGAGAGCCGTCCGTACGTTGAGCTTACCATAGCGGCAATGAAGCGGTTCGGCGTAAGAGTCTACTACGACACCGAATGGTCCTTCCTCGTTTTCGGAGGGCAGGAATACCGTGAGGGTGAGTTCGCCGTTGAGGGTGACTGGTCTGCGGCGGCATTTATCGAGGCGTTTAACCATATTGGCGGCAGAGTTGAGCTTGACGGTCTTGACGAGAATAGCCTGCAGGGTGACAGAATTTGTCTTGACTATTTCAGACGGCTTGACGGTGGGTACTGTGAGCTTGATATAAGCGACTGTCCCGACCTCGGACCTATACTCTTCACTATGGCTGCCATAAAGGGCGGTGCAAAATTTGTCGGAACGAGGCGGCTTCGCGACAAGGAGAGCGACCGCATTGCGACGATGAAGGCCGAGCTCGAAAAATTCGGTGCCATAATTCACGTGGGTGAGAACGAGGTGGTGGTAGAAAGCACTCCCCTGCACTCACCTACCGAGAGGCTGTGCGGTCACAACGACCACAGAATAGTTATGTCGCTGGCGGTAATTTGTACGCTGTTTGGCGGCGAAATTGAGGGATGCGAGGCGGTAAGCAAGAGCTATCCCAGCTTTTTCAAGGATATCAAGGCATTAGGAATAGATTGTTATGAGGCTTAATAAGGATACGAAAATACTGATAATCGGTCTTGGTGTAATAGGCGGAAGCTATGCCGCCGCACTGAGCAGTAAGGGATATAAGGTTAAATGCATTACCAAGGAGACGGCGGATATCCGCTACGGACTTGAGAAGGGTATGATATGCTACGGCACGACAGAGGTTGAGCCAGAGCTTGTCGCCGAGGCGGAGCTTGTGATCTTCGCACTCTATCCCAAGGCATTTATCTCCTGGATTGAGAAATATCAGCAGCTGTTTACCCCCAGCACGCTTATCACCGACGTTACCGGCGTAAAGAGTGAGGTGGTATACAGGGTACAGGAAATTCTCAGGGAGGACGTAGAATATATCGCGGCACACCCGATGGCAGGACGAGAGCGAAGCGGCGTGGAGTTTGCCGACCCGAGCGTGTTCGTGGGTGCAAACTACATCGTCACGCCTACGGATAAGAACACCCTGGAGGCAATCAGGCTGTGCAAGGCACTTGGCGAGGAGCTTGGCTTCCTTCGCATATCCGAGCTGACACCCGAGTCGCACGATGAGATGATAGCCTTTCTCTCCCAGCTTACCCATATAATCGCAGTCACGCTTATGAACTGCAACGACTCTGACGGGCTTGAAAAATATACGGGCGACTCCTTCAGAGATCTGACGAGGATAGCAAAGATCAACGACCGAATGTGGTCGGAGCTGTTCCTTATGAACAAGGACGCCCTGCTTTGCGAGATGGACAGATTTATAGAGGAGTTCACCGAATTCCGCGGCTATCTTGCAAAGGGCGACGGCAAGAGAATGAGAGAGAAGATGCGTTCTTCCTCGGCGAGAAGAGCCCTGTTCGATAAGCCCGCAAAATAAAAGCATATATTCAGCACATACAAAGGAGATACAGTTATGAATATGGAATTTTACCGCAAGCTGCCCATTCCGAAGGATATCAAGGAGCAGTTTCCCCTCTCGCCCGAGAGTGCAAGAGCCCTCGCCACACGCCAGGAGGAGATAAACAAAATCTTCGCAGGAGAGAGTGACAGGCTCGTTCTGATCATAGGCCCCTGCTCTGCCGACAGAGAGGATGCGGTGCTTGATTACATTTACAGACTTCGCAACGTGGAGGAGAAGGTAAAGGACAAGATCCTTATCGTCCCCAGAATATACACCAATAAGCCAAGAACCACCGGTGAGGGCTACAAGGGTATGCTTCACCAGCCGGATCCCAACGCCGACCCCGATATGCTTAAGGGTATTCTGGCAATAAGACACATCCATATGCGTGCCATTACCGAGACCGGCTTTGGCTGTGCGGACGAGATGCTTTACCCCGAGAATTACAGATATCTGTCCGACCTGCTTGGCTACGTTGCGGTAGGTGCCAGATCGGTGGAGAACCAGCAGCACAGGCTTACTGCCAGCGGCCTTGACATCCCCGTAGGTATGAAGAATCCCACGGGCGGTGACATCAGCGTTATGATGAACGCCATCAAGGCGGGACAGGCATCCCACGTATTCCTCTATCGCGGATGGGAGGTAAAGACTCAGGGAAATCCCCTTACCCACGCTATCCTACGCGGATACGTTGACAAATTCGGCAAATCCCATCCCAACTATCATTACGAGGACCTGTACGGTCTGTACGAGACCTATATGGCGTCAGGACTTGAAAATCCTGCGGTCGTTGTTGACACCAACCACTCGAACTCGGGCAAAAAGCCGCTTGAGCAGGTGAGAATTGCCAAGGAGATACTTCACAGCTGCCGCTACTCGCCCGACGTAAAGAAGCTCGTCAAGGGACTTATGATAGAGAGCTACATCGAGGATGGAGCACAGAAGATCTCCGACTGCGAGATCTACGGAAAATCGATCACAGACCCATGCCTCGGATGGGAAAAGACCGAGAGGCTCATTTTCGATATTGCCGATGTACTTTAATGAATAATTGAAAAGAACAGATAACGGACAAATTCACCGTGTCTGTTCTTTTTCTATTTTACGGAGTCTTTTTTTATCTTTTTTCTATTTTTTGCTTCTGTTAGA
>JAZNWM010000148.1:0-1820 GCA_045593345.1 Eubacteriales bacterium | reverse complement strand
TACCTTCCCGGGAAAAGTGCTTTACACTTAGTTATGACGGAGAATTGTATCACGTTGTTTTGAAAATAAATAAAAAACTGTTGGTTTTATGAAACAATTACGAGGCGTTGACGCCGAAAAATGAATAAGTCGCGGTTGCTTACCTTAGGGTAGGCAACCGTTTTTTTGTGGGAATGTGGAAAGATGGACAGCCGACGTTGGCTGTGCGGACGCCCTTGCTTCCCTGCCCGATTCTCACCATCTGCCCTCCTGCGAAAAGCAAAGGGACAACGCCCCGTCACCCCGCCCGATACCGACGGCAAGTCCACCCCACGCCCAACTCTTGACGCAGGCTCGGCGAAGTCACACCGAGAGGTGTGCGAGGCATTTTCATCTTGGGAAAAGTCAGTATTTTCAAGGGCTTTCAGTTTTTTTGGTTAACCATTGGTTGCCACAGAAGTCTTTTACTACCAAAAACAAGCATTCATACATACAAGGTTGCCTTCGGCAATAACCAACAAACAATAGTTTTTTTCTCTTTTTTCTAAACAAAAAGGCGAGTCATTGACTCGCCCCTTATTATGTCTGTGTCTGCATTATGAATTCTGCATTCTTCATTCTGCATTTTTAACTCACCTCATCCCACTCTTACGGTATGCAAGGGGGCTGGTGCTCATATAGGATTTGAATATCTTGTGGAAGTAGTTGGGATTTGAGAAGCCGAGCCTATCGGCGATCTCGTTGATGGGTGTGTCGGTCATTGTCAGAAGCCTTAAAGAGTGGTTGACACGCACGCCGTTTATGTAATCTATAGGCGTCTTGCCGATAGAGTCCTTGAACATCTTGGTAAAATAGTCGGGCGAGAGAGCTACCATATCCGACAGAGTTTCGATGTATATCTTCTCGCCGTAGTTCTCGGTGATATACTCGATTACGGGACGAAGGCGAATGACGTTGTGATATACCATACGGTCAAGCTCGCCACGCTGTCCTGCGTAGTATCTGAGAATTGCCGAGGTGAGAAGGTATATATGTGCCCTGACGGGAAGGAGGTAGCAGACGTCCTTTGAGATAAACTCCTCGTATGCCTCGTTCATAGAGTAGACAAGGCTCTCGTATATGGGATGCCCCTGACGGAAGGTGACGATACGGCTGCAGGACTGGACGAAGAACATATAGAAGATCTCGCTGTCAAAGCTTGCCATATTCTCCTCCACAAGCTCTCGCTCAAAGACCAGGGCACGAAGGGACGCGTGGCCGCCGACCGACTCGGCACGGAAGACAAGGGTGGGCGGAACGTAGATGAAATCGCCCTGCTCTGCCTCTATAAATTCGGTGCCTACGGAGATAGCAAGACTCCCCCCTGTGACCTGAAGAAGCTGGTGGGCGGTGTGGTTGTAGCCCGAGTCTATTATTCCCTCTCCGCTTGCGGAATAGAGCCTGAATATGCTTTTTTCCTCTGCCATAGCGTGTGTCCCTTTCCTTTCTCAATTAATAGAAGGTTGCGACCTCCTGGGTGGGCTTCTCTGCCCTCTCAATGCTTGTGACGGTGAGCACAGGGCCGGAGCCACCGTAAAGCTTTGAAAATTCCTCCTTGATCTCGCCCTCTACAATAACCCAATCGCGGGTCTGAAGCTTCAGCTTGCCCATTCCCTTGGCAACGAGGCCGCGGTAGGCAATATCGTCGGCACAGCAGGTCATAATATGCCTGCCGATAGCAAAGCTGTCGCGGGGGAGTGCGGGATCTAAGGCAACTATACCCTTGAAGCGAATTCTCTTGCCTATATATTTCGCCGTATCCTCACTCATATCGCGGTAGAAGTAGGCGAAGTCGTCGTCTG
>JAZNWM010000147.1:0-5093 GCA_045593345.1 Eubacteriales bacterium | reverse complement strand
GTCTTGTTTGCCCAGGTGCCGGAAACTCTGATCCAGGCAGGGCCAAGCTCCTTCGCAAGCTTGATAAGTCGGGGATTTGTGGTATCAATTGGATCGTACCACTGCTGAAGATTGCCCATATTAGTCCAGTCCTTGATTACGGGAAACTCCTCGGTGCCGTCTACCTGTGCGTCGGTATAGGCCTTCCAGAAGGTGCCGCCCGTTACCTCTGTCATCTCTACGTTGTAGCTGATGAGCATAGGATTTACCTGACGAAGCTCGCCAAGAACCGTTTTAAGCTCTACGTGTTGTGCCATATTTATCTCCTTTAAAAAAACTATCGATTATATTCTACACTATGGTTATCAAAAAGTCAAGTTAAGGTTTTGTAAAAAAGGCGGCAGAAAAACTGCCGCCAAGGAATTATGCAAAGGTGGGAAGAACGACAAACTGCAGCACGCAGTACGCCACATAAAGGGTAAGCAGGCTGATGCCCTGCCATCTGGAAAGCTTGCCCTTGATAATAGTGGGAATGGTCATAATGCCCATTACGATAAACACAAGAGGAATATCGAAGATAAGCGATGCATTCTGTCCCATAAAGGTAGCGTCTGCGGGAACGTCGAAGGGATTGATGGAGATCGCCGCACCCGAAACGAGAACAAGGTTAAAGATGTTAGCACCGATGATATTACCAAGAGAAAGTGCACCGTGTCCCTTCATAAGAGAGGTGATAGCGGTTACAAGCTCGGGAAGGCTGGTGCCGAGAGCAACGATGGTAAGAGAAATGATGGTTTGGGGAACGTTAAGCATCTCCGCAATAATGATGGCGTTATCAACGAGAAGGTCTGCACCAATTGCGATAACGAGAGCAGAAACGATAAGCATAACGATGTCCTTAACGAGTCCGCCCTTGGACTCGCTCTCTGCCTCAGGCATCTCACAGTTAAGCTCCTCTTCCTTGGGCTCCTCCTCTGCGGGATTCTTCTTCATATTAAGCACGTTGATGATCATATACACAACGAATCCAACAAGAAGAACGATACCCATCCAGAGATCAAACTTGCCGAAGATATAGGCGTTAAGTGCATAGAACGCCATTGCACCAAAGAAGAAGCATACGGGGAAAATTAAAGATTTTCTGTCTGCCTTGGCAGGTCTTATGGCAATGGTAATTGCCGCAATAAGCGAGGTGTTACAGATAATGGAGCCGATAGCGTTACCGTAAGCCATAGCTCCGCTGCCGCTTGCCGCACCGATAGCAGAGGTCATAACCTCGGGAAGCGTGGTACCGATGGAAACTACGGTTGCACCAATAAGCAGCTCGGGAAGGTGAAAACGCTTCGCAATTCCTGTCGCAGCGTCAACGAACCAGTCGCCACCCTTAATGAGAAGGATGAAGCCGAATACAAGCAAAAAGGCGTAATCGGGAATGAAATCAAACATTTTGTTTCTCCTTTTGTTTATGTAAATTTTAAATAAACGAGGTAATAAAGATCTCAAGTCCTATAAAGATAAGGATCGAGCCGCCGAAGATGGCGGATTTGCCTGCAAGAGAGGTGCCGAACCTCTTGCCGAGGAGGATGCCCGCAAAGCAGATACCGAAGGTGACAGCAGCAATAAGCAAAGCACACGCTACCGCCTGCAATACGTTGTAGCCCGAGATGGTAAAGCCAACCGAAAGTGCATCAATGGAGGTCGCAAGTCCCTGAACGAGAAGAGCTGCAAGCCCCAGTCTCTGCGGGACGGGACAATCGTTGCCGCCGCCTGATTTGCACTTATATTCTTTGATGCCCTCGCAAAGCATCTTGCCACCAATGTAACCCAACAGGGCAAGTGCTATCCATGGGATAAATTTCTCAAACGCGGAGAAGACGTTGGCAATTGAATGAACGCAAAACCATCCGATAAGGGGCATTATTCCCTGGAAGACGGCGAATATGCCCGCCACGCCCAAGGATTTACCACGCGACATATCCGGCTCGTTAAGTCCGTTAGCAAGAGATACCGAGAAGGCGTCCATCGCAAGCCCGATGCCAATAAGAATGCTGTTAAAGAAAAATGTAAAATCAAACATACCTTGCCTCAAAAACAAAAAAAGTATGACCGGACAAGTCATACCTAAAGACAACAGAGAGTCCATGTATGACCGTACCATACATGAGTCTCGCAATTTAATTCAAGCCAGACCAAGGAGGTCAGGATGTTGACTTGACACGAAAAAACGCTTGCTACTCCCTCATTCTTCTGCATTATATCATAGATGAATATATTTGTCAAGTGCTTCTTTGCCAAATCTTTGCTATAGCGTAAATAACGAGCCACCGCAGAGATATGGTGGCTCGTTGGTTTGTACGACAACGCTGTATTGCGGAATTTATACGATAAGCATCGCGTCCGCGATGCTGACGGGACGCGTGATGTGGATGCTGGTCAGTAGAAATTTCGCAAGACAAGGCGTAAGGGTACGAGCGAGATGAAGCCGTAGTTACCTACGGCGATTTGAGTGAGTCGCCCGACAACGCAGTATTTCGGAATTTATACGATCAGCATTGCGTCGCCGAAGGAAAAGAAGCGATACCTTTCCTTGACGGCTGTATCATAGGCGTTCATAACCTTGTCGCGGCCCGCAAGAGCCGAAACAAGCATAATCAGAGTGCTCTCTGGCAGGTGGAAGTTAGTTATAAGAGAATCTATTGCCTTGAATTTGTATCCCGGATAGATGAAGATTGCCGTCTCGGCGTTCATAGGATGAACGATTCCGTCGGGCGTAGAGGCACTCTCAAGCACGCGGCAGGAGGTGGTGCCTACGGCGATAATTCTGCCGCCCCTTGCTCTGCGGCGGTTTATCTCGTCGGCTACCTCGGGCGATATGTGGAAATACTCCCCGTGCATCTCGTGCTGCTCTATCTTATCCACCTTAACAGGACGGAAGGTGCCGAGGCCGACGTGAAGAGTGACCTCTCCGTAGCCAACGCCCTTCGCCCTTATTCTGTCAAGAAGCTCATCGGTAAAATGCAGACCCGCCGTAGGAGCTGCGGCAGAGCCCTCCTCCTTCGCGTAGACGGTCTGATAATCGTCCTTGTTCTCCAGCTTCTTCGTGATGTAGGGAGGCAGAGGCATATTGCCGATCGCATCAAGAACCTCGTATACGTTCTTGTATTTTTCGGTATCATATTCAAATTTCACCGTACGGTTACCGCCCTCAACGATAGAGGTGACGGTGGCACGGAGAATGTCCGAAAAGTTGAAGGATGCACCCACCTTTGCACGCTTACCGGGGCGGACGAGGGTTTCCCACTCGCCATTCTCAAGCATACGAAGAAGGAGAAGCTCTATATCTCCGCCTGTTTTCTCGGTCTTGCCGAGCAGACGGGCAGGAATTACCTTAGAGGAATTGACGACAAGCATATCCTCGGGCTGTAAGTAATCTATAACATCGCGGAATATCTTATGGTCTACCTCACCGCTGCTTCGGTCAAGCACCATAAGGCGACAGCCGTCACGCTCATCGCTTGGCGACTGGGCAATAAGCTCCTCGGGCAGATCATAATAAAAATCACTGGTGGCGAGTGCGGTTGCAACCCGCTCGTTCAAAATAACCTTCTTTTCCATTTTGTCCTTTCACGACTCGTTTCATATAATAATAATGCAAAACATATTATACACATTTTTGAAGGATAAATCAAGACAAAAAACGAATTTTGTAAGAAAGTGGAGATTATGGAGAAAAGAGTGATATTTTCAGGCGTAGGAACCGCTCTGATAACGCCGTTTTCAGAGGGCGAGATAGATTACCCGACGCTCGGTGCCCTGATAGAGAAGCAAATAGAGGCAGGCGTGGACGCCCTGGTCATAGGAGGCACAACGGCAGAGGCGGCAACCCTGTCCGACGGGGAGAGATACAAGCTTTACAGCTATGCCAAGGGGAAGATTGGCGGCAGAGCAAGGCTGATTTTGGGTACGGGGACGAACGACACAAGGGTTGCTCTGACCCACACGAGATTTGCCGAGCGGCTGGGGTGCGACGGGGTGCTGCTGGTAACACCGTATTACAACAAGGGAACCGAGGACGGAATAGAAAGACACTACTTGAGTATTGCAGAATCGGTTGATTTGCCAATAATTGTTTACAATGTTCCCTCAAGAACCGGGGTAAATCTTGGAATACGGCTTCTTGAGAGATTGGCAGAGCATCCCAATATCGTGGCAATAAAGGAGGCGTCAGACTCGGCAGAGAGGCTGGTCAATATTGCGGCGTTAGGCGAGGAGCTGAGGCTTTATGCGGGAAATGACAGTCAGATATACTCTGCCCTGTCGCTCGGAGGCAGAGGGGTCATTTCGGTAGTATCAAACATTCTGCCGAAGACGGCAAAAAGAATATGCGAGCTGTATTTTCGGGGGAACAGAGAGGAGTCACTACGCCTTCAGCTATCACTTATGCCCTTCATAAAATCGCTCTTTATGGAAACCAACCCCTCACCGATAAAATATGCTATGAGTCTGCGTGGATTATGCTCTGCCGAGGTGCGTCTACCCCTATCCAAGCCGAGAGAAAGCACGAGGCGGGAGGTAGAGGCAAGGCTAAAAGAAGCGGAGACCGTATAAATACGATAAAATCAATAGACGGTAGCGTGCTTTTGGTTTTTTCAGCCCCTGGCTAATATGACAAAGGACGGTATAATTCCGCAGGGTTCAGAACGATAGCGGAAAAAGTCCCAGTCAATTATTCAAAAATTTTAAAATTGAACAAAAGACGGAGCAAAAATAATTTATTTTTGGTTATTTTAATAGTTGACTTTTTTTCGCTTCAGGAGTACAATATCTAACTGTTGAAAAAATATTCCTGCGTTGCAGGAAAAAGGAAGACTGAAATGGAAGCATTATTATCATTATCTATCGCACTTCTCGCGGGACTGATGCTCTCGCGACTGACAAAAAAGCTTGACTTACCTGCGGTAACCGCATATTTGGTTGCAGGTATACTCGTTGGCCCCTACTGCCTTGGCAGTATCGGTATCGGGGGACTCGGATTCGGAAGTATGGAGGAGGTTCACTCCTACTCTATAATCTGTGACGTGGCTCTCGGCTTCATCGCATTCTCTATCGGAAAC
>JAZNWM010000146.1:0-2862 GCA_045593345.1 Eubacteriales bacterium | reverse complement strand
AGCCATGTCGTTCTGTGAGCCAAGGAGTTGATAATATGCCTTGTCTTCCTAAGACCGCTTGGCCTCCGACTTCCCGAAAAGAAGGAGCCAATTTCCTTTGACGTCACCGACCGCGAATTTATGTCTGCATATTTTGACATTCTTCATCATCCCTATGAGGAGGATGGCGTTGACTTCTGGTGGATAGATTGGCAGCAGGGAACCAAGACGAGTCTTCCCGGTCTTGATCCTCTCTGGGCGTTGAATCATTATCACAGCCTTGACAGCGGAAGGGCGGGCAGGCGTCCGCTTATTCTTTCACGCTATTCGGGACTCGGCAGCCACAGGTATCCTCTCGGCTTCTCGGGTGATACTCATTGCACCTGGAAGAGCCTTGATTTCCAGCCATATTTCACTAACTCCGCCGCAAACTCGGGTTACACCTGGTGGAGCCACGACATCGGCGGTCATATGCACGGTGTCCAGGATGACGAGCTTTATCTCCGCTGGCTTCAGTACGGCGTGTTCAGTCCTATAAACCGACTTCATTCCTCAAACTCCGACTTTATGGGTAAGGAGCCCTGGAAGAGAAGCTATGCGGTAGAGAGGGTGGCAGAGGATTTTCTTCGCCTCCGTCATAAAATGATACCTTATCTTTATTCGGCAAATTATCGCACCCATACCGAGGGTGAGCCTATCTGTATGCCTATGTACTACCGATACGATACTCCCGAGGCATACGAGGTAAGAAATCAGTACGTCTTTGGCGGCAGCCTTATCGTAGCTCCTATTACCAGACCGTCTGATAAACGCCTTAACCTTGCTTACACAGACGTGTGGCTTCCGGAAGGAAGATTTACAGACATATTCTCGGGCAGAATATATAATGGTGGCAAATTTGTCCGTATGTACCGCGATATTGACTCTATACCTGTGCTGGCACCCGAGGGAACCATCCTTCCGATGTACCGTAGTGACAGAACCAACGATCTCTCCCTTGACCAGCCTCTTGAAATACATCTCTGGCGTGGTAACGGCAGCTACGAGCTTTACGAGGATGACGGTGAAACCACAGCCTACAGGGATGGCCAATTTGCCATAACCCAATTCAGCCTTGAGGAGCGTGACGGCACACTGCGTCTTACTATCACACCGCCGAAGGATTCTATGGGACTTCTTCCTCGCGAAAGGGAAATGCACATCATCTTCCGCGACGTTATGACGGAGGATGTTAAGATAACCGTAGCAAGCGAGCCGATTACGGTCGAGCTTCACGACGTCAAGCCACGTCAGAACGAGAGCCAGGGCGAAATTAAGAGTGCCATCCTTACCAGAGTGCAGGGAAGCAACGACCGCAAGAACGCGAAATTCCGCGGCAAGCTCCCCCGTTACGTCAGGGACGTCCTATCCGAGCTTGATGCACTCTACACCCCCGATAAATAAGAAAGCAGCCCTCGGGCTGCTTTCTTCTTATAACTCAGAATGGGAATTATTAAATTGAAATTATCTGTTTGATCGTTTTGATCTCATTTGACGGTTTTATATACTATAGCATATTTGTCAAATGAATACGACCAAGCTTAATTCGCATTTCAAAATACTATCAAAAATGATACGAGTATATTGAAAAAACAACAAGTATATGATATAATAAATTCACAGATAAATAAGAATTTATAGATGGGGTGTAGGTTATTGATAGATGACAAGACGAAAAATAGCATAGTTGAAAATTTTGAAGTCATGGACATCAAAAAGCGAAAATACTGCGAAGCGAACAATCTATTTTATAGCTGTTTAAATATAACACCTCTTCTTGGAGAATACAAACGTAGTTATTTTAGTGAAATGCTAAAAGATTGGAAATACCAGTTTTAAGAGATCGCAAAAATCGTTCTGCACGATTGCGGTTCTATTCGCATAATGCTGATTGCTTCTATCAATACAGCGAAGGAGGGCATAAAATGACAAAAAAAGAATTTCTTTCGATAATGAAAAAGTATTTAACCTCAGATTTGAGCAATTCTCCGTATTATTCTATTGACTATTGGTATCCTCTCCAAAGTATTAAACCGGATATTCCTGTAGTTGCTTTTGATCTTCGGAAATTATTCGATGACGATAATGGAATAAAACAAATTGAAGCTGTTCTTTCTCATCTATCTATTGATACAGCAACTGTAGTACAAAATCAAGATTTCAACACTGAACCCCAAATTGTTAGTTTAAAAAACTTGCTGTATGAATCCGATACAGATGGATATAAGTTCCCATGGTATGTTGAAAGCTATTATTACGACAATTCAAAAGAATGGATGATTTATACTTCTCACGAATTTACGATTACTTTTGCAGGGGAGAAAATGGTACGGACGGCAAACGATATGATCGACTCAAAATACTTAATTAAATTACAAAATTACTGATGATGTGGAAATTACAGAGTTTATAGAAAATATTTTAATGTCAAGATAAGAAGCTGTTTTACAAATCCCAATTTATCGGTGAGAGAATTCTATCAACTATAAATTTAATTAAGACGTGATCAAACATCTCGCCCTTTCATTATTCTATCGTTGTATCTCTACCCAAAAATAATCCTTTGTAAAGAAAAATACGAACCTCAACTTTTAAAGGTTCGTATTTTTTCTGTTTGGTGCGGGTAACATCTTCCTACAAGGGTTTGCACCTATTTTAGTTCGATAAATTGGAATTTGTAATGCTGTTAAGTGCAGTTATCTACCTAATAGTTGTTCGAGTGCGGGAGTTATCGTATTTGTAAGCACCTCGTATCCTGCGGATGTTAAGTGACCGCCATCGGTCGTATATTCTGCATATATTTCACCTGTTTCAAGATTCAAAAGTGGAGAATACAGATCGACA
>JAZNWM010000145.1:0-1705 GCA_045593345.1 Eubacteriales bacterium | reverse complement strand
GCCCGAGATCAAGTTCAACGTTGACGGCGAGATCACCGCTAAGACCTTCAAGGGCACTAAGAGAGAGCTCAAGGAGGACTACAATATGTCCAAGTGGGGTCACTCCCTCGTTGGTAACGAGACTGTTGCAGAGTGGTATCTCCAGTCCGCAGCATTTTCTGCACACGTTGTAGGTAAGACCGCTGATCAGGTTAAGAATATGCCTACTCAGACCGCATCCAACGGCTACATCATTTCTGATGATGACGCTCTTCTTTCCGCAGGCTGCACTATGTCCATTGATGCTATCATCGACGTAGTTGTTGAGTCTGTAGAGTACGCTCGTTAATAAAATTAACAAAAGCTAACATACTAAGAAAGGGAGGATTTCCTCCCTTTTTTAGACGGAGAATATATGAATAATAAAAAATATCCTGATAAAAGGAAGCGGGAATTAGTTGGGGGCTCGACGAAGCCCTCCGCCAACAATAAGGTGAGCATCCTTGATTTTTTCGGGGACAGATTTAATCTTATAATTACTCTGGGTATTGTTCTTATTCTCGCCCTTGTGATCGCTATCGTGGCGGTCGTTGCAGGCAGAGGCAAGGATACGCAGGGTGGCAATAATCAAGGCGGGGGCGGCGATACGGGCAGCTCTGATACGGGCGATACTCCGGCTAAGGACAAGAAGTCCTTTAAGAACTACAGCTTTGATTACTTCGATACCGTTTCTACCATAATCGGTTATGAGGCGACTCAGAGTGATTTTGCCGAGGTAAGCCGCGATGCACTTGACCTTCTGGGCGAGTATCACCGACTCTTTGATATATACAACGAGTATGACGGTGTGGTAAACCTCTGCACGCTTAACAAGCTTGTGGATGGTCAGCATCAGAAGCTGAAGGTTGACAGGAAGATCATAGATATGCTCCTTTATGCCAAGGAGATGTATACCCTTACGGATGGCAAAATGAATATTGCTATGGGCAGCGTGCTGTCTGTCTGGCACGATTATCGCGAGGCTGGATCCTATCAGCCCGTTGATGCAGAGCTTCCTCCGATGGATATACTCATTGAGGCGTCAAAGCACACGAATATTGAGGATATTATCATTGACGAGGAAAATTCTACCGTATGGCTTGCCGATCCCCAGATGAAGCTTGACGTCGGTGCCTTTGCCAAGGGATACGCCGTTGAAATGGTGGCTAAGATGCTGGAGGAAAAGGGTAAGACCGATTACACCGTCAACGTTGGCGGAAATATCCGTACCATCGGAAGGAAGGCAAACGGCGATAAATGGATGGCCGGTGTGGAAAATCCTGAGGATACCAGCACCTATATCGAGTACGTAGAGCTGGCAGGTCAGGCTATAGTTACCAGTGGCTCTTATCAGAGATATTATATTGTGGACGGCAAGACCTATCACCACATTATTGACCGCGATACGCTTATGCCCGCGGACAGGGGATTTTTGTCGGTATCGGTAATCTGTAAGGATTCCGGCCTCGGCGACGGACTGTCCACCGCACTATTCTGTATGACGCTGGAGGAAGGAATGGCATTCGTCAATTCTCTTGACGGTGTTGAGGTAATGTGGGTGACCGAGGACGAGGTGAAGCATTATTCCGACGGCTTTGGCGTATATATCACATCTAAATGAGCTATAAAACGCTTGTAAGAAATTACAGGCGTCTTTTATTGTAATAGCCATCCAATTCAAAGAAGT
>JAZNWM010000144.1:0-4921 GCA_045593345.1 Eubacteriales bacterium | reverse complement strand
CCAAGATTAAGGTAAGAGTTACCAAGGTTATTGACGGCGAGGAAAAGTCTGCGCTTATTGATGCTACCTACGGTAGACTTATCTTCAACCAGAGAATTCCTCAGGTCCTTGGCTACATTGACAGAAGCGTAGATCCCTTCGGCCTTGAGATCAACTTTGCTACTACCTCAAAGAAGCTTAAGGAGATAGTTGACCTTACTATCAAGTACCACGGCTTTGCAGAGGCGGCAAAGGTTCTTGACGAAATCAAGTCTATGGGTTATAAGTATTCCACCAGAGGCTCGCTCTCTATCTCGGTTTACGATATGACCATTCCTCCCGAGAAGAAGATGCTTCTTGAGGAGGCTGCAAAGAAGGTTGACGAGATCAACGACCGCTCTGCCTGGGGTGAGCTTTCTGAGGAGGAGCGTTACAAGCACGTTGTCGACGTGTGGGATAAGACCACCAACGCCGTTACCGATGCTCTTATCGCTAACCTTGACAAGTACAACTCGCTTAATATGATCGCAACCTCGGGTGCCCGTGGTTCTATCAAGCAGATGCGTCAGCTTGCAGGTATGCGTGGTCTTATGTTCGCTACTAACGGTAAGACCATTGAGATTCCCATTAAATCCAACTTCCGTGAGGGTCTTACGATGCTCGAGTACTTTATGGGTGCGAAGGGCTCGCGTAAGTCGCTTTCGGATACCGCTCTTCGTACAGCCGACTCGGGTTATCTTACCCGTCGTCTGGTTGACGTTTCTCAGGACGTTATCGTTCGTGAGGAGGACTGCGGTGCTACGGCAGGTATCGTCGTTTCGGACATCGTTTCGGGTCAGGTTGTCGTTGAGAAGCTCTTTGAGCGTCTCGTTGGCAGATACACCGTTAACGACGTTGTTAACGAGGAAACAGGCGAGCTTATAGTTCCTGCAAACACTATGATTGACGAGGATATGGCGAACGACATTATCAACGCGGGTATTACCCAGGTTGAGATCCGTACCATCCTCCGCTGTCAGTCTAAGAGGGGCGTTTGTGCTCATTGCTACGGTGCAGACCTTGCACACGGCACTCCCGTTGCTATCGGCGAGGCTGTGGGCGTTATCGCGGCACAGTCTATCGGTGAGCCCGGTACCCAGCTTACGATGAGAACCTTCCATACCGGTGGTGTCGCAGGCTCGGATATTACCCAGGGTCTTCCCAGAGTAGAGGAGCTGTTTGAGGCTCGCCGTCCCAAGAAGACTGCTATCGTCACCGAGTATTCGGGTGTTGCTCAGATCGTTTCGGATAAGAAGCTCTCTAAGGTTATCGTTAAGAGTCCCCTTGACAGAAACGGCGTTCCCTCCGCAGAGGAGATCGTTTACGAGATCCCCTTCGGTATGCGTCTGTGTATCGAGGACGGACAGGAGCTCAGCTACGGTCAGCAGCTGACCGAGGGCTTCCTTAACCCCGCCGACGTTCTTCATATGAGCGGTATTGATGCGGTTTACGACTACATCATCCGTGAGGTACAGAAGGTTTATCGCGGTGAGGACGTTGAGATTAACGACAAGCACGTTGAGTGTATTGCCCGTCAGATGACCCGTAAGGTTGAGATCGAGGACGCCGGTGATACCAACCTTCTCGTTGGTACGAAGGTTGACGTGGTTGAATTCCGCGAGGCTAACGAGGAAATTGAGAGAAGAATGGAGAACGGCGAGATTCTGCTTCGCAAGGCAGAGGGTGCTCCTCTCCTCCTTGGTATTACCAAGGCCGCTCTTATGACCGAGTCCTTCCTCTCTGCGGCATCCTTCCAGGAGACCACCAGAGTTCTTACCGAGGCGGCTATCGCAGGTAAGAAGGACAGACTTCTCGGCCTTAAGGAGAACGTTATTATCGGTAAGCTTATTCCCGCAGGTACGGGTCTTGGCATCTACCGCTCGGTTGAGATTGAGGATTCTGGCAGCAAGACCGAGGAGGAGGCTCCCGCCGAGATCCAGACCTCATATACCGTAGATGACGATGATATCATCCTCCCCGCCGAGGATGACGTGCTCGTTCTCTCCGAGGGCGAGATCTGATAGATTCTATCGATTTATACCTTTATATAAGAAAAGAGCCGCATTTCGCGGCTCTTTTTCGTTAAATGCAAGCTTTGGTTTACAAAAAAGCAGCCCTGTCACAGCTTTTTTACTGTAATACAGCAGGCTTGAGAGTTGGATATAACCAGACAAAATCTCCCCTCTTGACAATTTTATAAATAAATGATAGAATAAAGGGGAAATAAAGCAAAGGAATAAGTATATGGAAATATTAGATCATACCGAGATGAATCCCGAGGTTAAGGTTTCGGTCATAATGCCGGTATACAACGCAGGCGAGTATCTTTGCCGTGCGATCTCCGACGTGCTGGCACAGAGCCTTACCGATATCGAGCTTATTTGTGTTGACGACGGCTCTACCGACAATTCGGCGACTATCATCGAGTCCTTTATGGCTCGGGACAGCAGGGTATCCTCCATCAGCCAGACAAATCACGGCCCCTCGGTTGCCAGAAATAAGGGCTTTGCCAAGGCGGTCGGTAGGTACGTCATCTTCCTTGACGCCGACGATATGTACGAGCCCACGCTTATCGAGTCGCTCTACCGTGTGGCAGAGGAGGGGGACCTTGACGTAGCGGTAGCAAAATTTGACATATATAATGACGGCAGTGATAAGTATACCACGCCTCCCGACGAGCCCCACGCATCCATCTTCGCATCGGGCAGGGTGACCTCAAAGAACGAGCATCCCGATTGTATCTTCAGCAGCACTACGGGCTACGTGTGGAACAAGCTTATCCGCACCTCCTTCCTTTGCGACAAGAAGATATCCTTCGATCCCGACCTCTACGTGTTTGAGGACGTGCATTTCGTCTGCTCGGTTATGGCCCTCGCCGAGAGGGTAAGGCTTGTTGACGACATTCTCATTCACCACAGGGTTTATTCCGACCAGTCCCGTGCAACCCTCTTCCGTAAATATTACGGCCAGGTTCCCGTCGTATATAAGAAGATACGCGAATTCCTTATGCATCACGGAATGTACGTACCGCTGAAGCGTGGTTATCTGAACTTCTCGGCGGAGAGGTGCTATAAGATATTCAACATTCTCTGGGTGGACGGTAAGGAGAGGCTGTGGAATCTTCTCCACGATAAATACATTGCCGAGCTTGATTGGCTTGACAACGATAAGACTGCCTTCGACAGCCTGGAGGTGTGCGAGTTCGTTGCCAACGCCGCCCTTTATACCTATGCGGAATATCTGGCAAGGGAGGATAAGGGACAGAGCATCGACGTAGAGCATCTTGAGGACGGTGAGATCACCAAGAAGGTAAATAAAAATCAGAAGATATCCCGCCGCCGTGCCATCTGGAATAAGATAATGGGCTTTATCAATATCTTCAAGGGACTTAAGAACAAGAAGAACAAATAAATAAAAGCCAGCCGAGAAATCGGCTGGTTTTTATTTAAATAAGAAGATATATTGCCCGTTTTTGCTTTCACTGATAAGGATTTTTATTGTCCGTCAATCCAAGTATATAGTCGGTGGAGGTTTTGTAGTATCTTGCCAAGGCGATAAGGCAGTCCAGCGGAATTTGCCTCTGTCCGTTCTCATATTGGGAATAGGTATTTTGCTTTATATGGAGCAGCTCGGCTATTTGTGCTTGCGTCAAATCATTATCTTCTCTTAAATCTTTTAATCTCATAGTTCCCCCTTTTTTATATATTATAAAAAAACTTAAGATAATATATTGACTTTTATCTCAAAATGTGATAGGATGTATCTATCCTAATTAAATATAATCAAGGGGGATTTTTTTATGAGTAACGGAAATTATAAAGAAAAGGCCGGTGGACTGAGAAAGCTGATTGGATTTGGTGTATTACTGCTTCTCGATTTGTTTACGTTTGTTAGCGGTAGTATCGTCGTATTTTTATCGCTGTTTGCATACACACTTCTGTATGTTTATCTTGCTACCTGGGGCTCTGATAGCAGGATAGCACAGTGGATCGCACGCAGAAAGGTATTCGGCTTCATTTTCTTGATGCCTACGATAGCGTGTGCATTGTATTCTGCAGGATATTTTGCTATGCTCCAGCCTGGTGAGCCCAGATATTTAGCGGCATTTGCAGTTTTCCTCACCGTTCTTTCTATCCCGTTCCTCTTTATTTTGGCTAGAAGCCAGGGCGGAATAAGAAGATTAAACGGTTTAATAGCATACCTTGTTTTCCCCGTAGTTCTGTATGTGATTTGTCTGATATTCGCAGAAAATTCGGTGCTTGTTGCAGGAATTGCTTCTGTTGTTGCTGCTGTGGCAGTTTTCATTGCGGCTGTAATTCAGCACAGTAAGGATCACAAGGCGGATTATGCCTCTGAGGACAGCGAGAGCGAGCACGGAAAATACGTTGCTAAATGGGATGGACGTCCCGACTCTTCTGTAAGTGATAACGTTATTCACATCCGCGGAACCATTATCGTGGAATATACGGGCGATTTCTATCAGTCGGATGCTGACAGTGCGGTTGAAGGCCTTATTCAATCCTATGTGTGGACGGTTCAGAGCGATATGGATGGCTACCGTGTAGACGGTGCTTCGGTTAATGTAAAATATAGAAAAGTAGGTTAATTCCTATACATATTCTAAAAGCAAAAACCAGCCAAATCGGCTGGTTTTTTGTATAACAAAAAGCCGCAAAATAGTCGCCTGGTTAAAAAAACGGACAACCGTTGACGAAAAATGCGGTTTATTTTGAAAATTTCATCACTAATCTGTCATCCCGAGCGGCAAGAATTAAAGGCGGAGCCGGCACCGAAGGTGACCGAAGGAGCAAACGTGTGTTTTCTTCAATGAAGCCCTAAAAAAAGCTGCCTCAAATTTGCATTTGAGACAGCCTCTATTTATTTCATAAGGCGAGAAATTATT
>JAZNWM010000143.1:0-2895 GCA_045593345.1 Eubacteriales bacterium | reverse complement strand
GGCTCAAACCTTAAGGGACTTTGCCCATTCCATAGCGAGAAGACTCCCTCCTTTACCGTTTATCCCGAGGACGGCAGCTTCTATTGTTTTGGTTGCGGTGCCGGCGGTGATGCCATTACCTTCGTCCGTAAGCGTGAGAATCTTGATTATCCCGATGCGGTTGAATTTCTTGCACAGCGTGCGGGCATTACAATAATCAGGGACGAGCGTGCTCCCGTCGGCGGTCTGCCGAAATACGACAGAAAGCGTATTTTTGCAATGAACGTTGACGCCGCGAAGTATTTCAACAAGTGTCTCTTTTCAGACAATCCCGATGCTAAGGCGGCACTTAACTACTTTACAGAAACACGCGGGCTTTCGGCATCTACTATCAAGCATTTTGGCCTGGGTTATGCTCCCGACAGCTTTGATGCATTCCTGAAATATATGCTTGCAAAGGGATACAAGTACGACGAGCTTATTGCGGCATTCCTCTGTGGCAAGAGTGAGAAGGGAGCCTATTATCCATCCTTCCGTAACCGTGTTATGTTCCCGATCATTGACGTGACGGGTAACGTCATCGCCTTCGGCGGCAGGGCAATGGACGGCTCGGCGGCAAAATATAAGAACTCCTCAGATACTCCCGTTTTCAAGAAGTCAAGAAATCTTTTTGCACTTAATTTTGCACGTCACAGCTGTGCCGAGACTATGATTCTCTGCGAGGGATATATGGACGTCATCGCACTCCACGCGGCAGGCTTTGAGAATGCCATTGCGACCCTCGGTACTGCACTTACCTCCGAGCAGGCAAGGCTTATGAGCAGATATACGAAAAAGGTTATCATCTGCTACGACTCTGATGAGGCGGGACAAAAGGCGGCTATGCGTGCCATCAAGATACTTTCAGAGGTCGGACTTGACGTTTCTATACTGAAGGTAAGCGGGGCGAAGGATCCCGATGAGTATATCAAGAAATACGGTGCCGACAAGTTCCGTCAGCTGCTTTTTGAATCAAAATCCACCTTTGATTATAATCTTGATAACATACTTTCTAAATACGATATCACTATTCCGAATGATAAGATCAAGGCACTTCACGAATGTGAAAAGCTGATTTCCGAGACTTATTCTTCGGCAGAACGAGATATTTATATTCAAACCATATCCAAGATATTCGGCGTTGAGGCCAAGAGCATCAAGTCGGATGTTGACGGTATGATCGCCCGTGAGGCCAGAGCTAAACGCCGCGAGCAATCCAGTAAGGTAAAGCAGGATACCATCGGTTATTCCGATAAGGTCAATCCTGATTATATCAAGGCACCTGCCGCTGCGAAGAATGAGGAAACCCTGCTGGGACTCCTTCTTATTTATCCCGAGCATCGTAAGAAGGTATTTGAGGAGGGCTTGGTTGAGGAGAACGACTTTATCACCGACCTTAACCGCAGGATTTTCACCTATCTGAAGGATGCGTATTTTAACGGTGACGACAGCCATCTTGATATGGATTCTGTTTTCACACCCGATGAGCGTGGCAGGATCACCAGGATGAAGATTGCCCGTATGGAGCTTACCGAGAATGGTGAAGCAGTGCTGCTTGAAAGCATTGACAGGCTGAAGCGTTCTGTATCCAAGAAGCAGAATGAGAAGAACGTATCGATGGACAGCCTTAAGGACCTTATCGAGCAGAAGAAGAAAAACATTAAGTAATTTTATTAAAGCGAGGTATATATATGAGCAGAGACAAAATTGACGTAAACGAGTTTATTGATTCCAAGGGGGACGGCGGTATCGGTAATTCCGACATAATGGTAGCCCTCGAGGATATCGATTACGACATTTCCCAGAGTGACATTGATTCTGCGAGCCCCGACGAGCTTGAAAACGAGGAGCTTCGTGAGATCGAGCAGGATGCCAGAAGCTTTGACTCTACCGAGAATATGGACAAGTACTTCTCCCAGGAGGGTCTTGCTATTGACGATCCCGTTCGTATGTATCTTAAGGAGATAGGTAAGATTCCTCTCCTTACTCCCGAGCGTGAGGCATATCTCGCCGAGAGAATCTCTCAGGGTGACAAGCAGGCGAAGGACGAGCTTATTGAGGCAAACCTCCGTCTTGTTGTAAGCATTGCGAAGCGTCACGTAGGTAAGGGTATGTACTTCCTTGATCTTATCCAGGAGGGCAACCTCGGTCTTATCAAGGCGGTTGAAAAGTTCGATCACAGTAAGGGCTATAAGTTCTCTACCTACGCTACCTGGTGGATCCGTCAGGCAATCACCAGAGCCATCGCTGACCAGGCGAGAACTATCAGAATTCCCGTTCATATGGTTGAAACCATACATAAGGTTTCGAGAAAAACTCGCGAGCTTCTTCAGGAGCTTGGCAGAGAGCCTACCACCGACGAGGTAGCAGAGGCACTCGGTATGACTGCTGATAAGGTTCGTGAGATTATGAAGATCGCACAGGATCCCGTTTCTCTTGAAACACCTATCGGCGAGGAGGAGGACAGCCACCTTGGTGACTTCGTTGAGGACAACGACTCTCCCGCTCCCTCCGACAGTGCATCCTATTCTCTCCTTCGCGAGCAGCTTTGTGCTATCCTCCATACCCTCACTCCCAGAGAGGAGCAGGTAATCAAGCTTCGCTTCGGTCTTGAGGACGGACGCTCAAGAACGCTTGAGGAGGTTGGAAAGCGATTTGAGATAACCAGAGAGCGTATCAGACAGATAGAGGCAAAGGCATTGCGCAAGCTTCGTCACCCCAGCCGCTCCAAAAAGCTCCAGGGATTTATGGATTAAAAACGATGCAATGAAGAAAGAATAAGAGGTAATAGATATAGACAGTATTAATTCTGACAAGATCAGAAACAACGAAGAAAAGCTTGCAGCAATAAAGGAATTTGTTGAGAAGGCAAGGGTA
>JAZNWM010000142.1:0-2635 GCA_045593345.1 Eubacteriales bacterium | reverse complement strand
TGCAACGATGGCGGTGATAACGCCGTCGATAATCTCTGCCTGGCCTACCACATCCTTGGCAAGCTCTTCCTTTATTTTAGCAATTTTCTCGCTGAACATCTTCACCTTCTCGGTATTTACTTCATTTATGATTTCTGACATTTTAATTTCCTTCCTTTTCCTCTATGCCGCTGTAAAGCAGGTCAAAATATTTTCTGATGACTTTCTTCTCCTCATCGGTATAGAAGTCACCGTCAAGCTTATCGTACATTATTGCGTTGTATTTAGCAAGCAGCTCGCCGTACTCAACGAGCTCGCCCGTCAAAGGATCAAGCACAAGGTCTGTGCCGCCAAAGGTCTCGCCCTTACCGATACCGCCGTCACCGCCGGCGTTAATGTCATCGTCACCGTCACCCTTGCCAGAGCCGACCGATTCGCCGTTTTTAACAAACTCGGGACGCTCAAATTCGGGCAACGGAATGATGAACAGGCCCGAGAGGCGTATCATCGTATATTCGCCAACGTTTGAGTTGATTTTGTTAAATGAAACAGCACTGAAGAGATGGGTGCTGTGATAGTCAAGGCAGACTCCGAGTTCCTCTCTTGCCCCCTCATCGTCAAGGTCGTCAAGTCCTTTAAGCAGGCTGACGAGGCCGTCGGTCCCGGAGTTGAACAAATTGTTCACAGCAGCTCTGAGCTCATCATCCTCGGCAACGTCGGAGCTGTCAAGAACCGCATTAAGCTTACGGGACATAGTATCGATAGCGAACTTAAGCCCTTCCTTACCGACGGGAGAATCGGTGGGAATACTGCCCTCGGGGGTATCGCCCATCAGAACGCCCTCGTAGTCGGTGATCTTCTCGGCAAAGTCGCCCCAATCAGGCTCGTTCCATTCGCTGCTGTCAAGGGTCACCGCAAGATGCTTAAAGTAAGTATCGTCGCTGTCCCAAAGGGCATTGAGCAGCTCGGTCGCGGTTGAGGAGGCGTAGGTGATCTCGCATATCTTTGCCATAGCAGAGTTGACCGCCGCCAGCATATCCGACTGGGTATCTGTGCTTTGGAGTGTTTCAAGTAGCGAGCGAAGCTCGTCTGCCAGAGGCTGTCTGAACTCCTCGCTCATCTCCGAGGTATCAACATATTTTATCAAATTAGTTATACCCGTTTCCTGCAGAGCCGAAAGCTCGAAGGGGACGATCTCCTCGGGCGGAACGTAATCACGCACGTCATCAAGCAGGACGCCCACAATGGGAACGGATGCCGCAAGCACGAGGACGAGCAGATATATCCAGAGTCGCTTGAATTTATAATTTTTAAGAGGTATTTTTGACAGAGCCTCGTCGGTGTCCTGTCGCTGTATTCTGACAAGCTCGCTATCGTCGCCGACATACTCTACCATAGTCTGTACCCTCGCCTTGAGGCCGAAGATAGAGTCAAGCTCCTCGGCAAATCGTTTATCACTCTTCCCTCCTGCCAGAAACGCAATGCCGCCCGAAACAAGCAGGCCGCCAAGTCCTATGTAAAGAGAGGATAGGGGTGCAAAATCTATGACGGCAAGCTTCCATAAAACAAGCCACACGCCGCCCGCCAGAAGTCCGACCGAGAGTCCGATCAGAGCCGAACGGATTATGCGTATGGTGTTAAACCGTCTTTTGAATTTCAAAAATCCACTCATAGTTATCCCTTTCTACGTGCAATATTAAAATTATAGCATAATTATTCCCGCGTGTCAATATTTATTTTATTTTGCGTTTTTATTTTTAAATAAGCCACAATTTGTTAATAAAATTACCAATTTATTTCTTGGAATAAGCTATTGACATTCACGGAAAACCGTGATATAATTTTAATACGAACTCTTGTTCGCTTTTGCTGATGGTGACGTGGCGTGGCTTGACGGTTCTACCGAGTTGAAGGACCGGAGCAAAGAAAATAAATCAAGCAAATCAAGGAAAAATCAAGGAGGCGGCTATGAAAAATCAGTACATTGCAATAGATCTGAAGTCATTTTACGCCTCGGTTGAGTGTATTGAGCGTGGACTTGATCCCCTGACGACCAATCTGGTGGTGGCAGACGGCGAGCGAACCGAGAAGACCATCTGCCTCGCCGTATCGCCAAGTCTGAAGAGCTACGGCGTACCCGGAAGGCCCAGGCTGTTTGAGGTAATAGCCAAGATAAAGGAGGTAAACGCAAGGAGGAGATGGTCTGCCACAGGCAGACGCTTTATCGGTGCGACCTATGACAACCGACTGCTGATCGAGAATACCTCTCTTGCGGTGGACTATATCCTTGCACCGCCCAGAATGGCTCTATACATTGATTACAGCACACGCATATACGGGGTGTATCTGAAATATTTCTCCCCTGACGATATTCACGTCTATTCTATTGACGAGGTGTTTATCGACGCGACCCACTACCTACGCACCTATAAGAAAAGTGCAAGAGAGCTTGCCGAGACGGTTATTACCGACGTGCTTGCCCTGACGGGCATTACCGCAACCGTAGGCATCGGCACGAATATGTATCTTGCAAAGGTGGCGATGGATATCGTCGCAAAACATATGCCTCCGGATCGTGACGGAGTCAGGATCGCCGAGCTGGATGAAATGACGTACAGAAAAGTCGGAGGCCAAGCGGTCTTAGGAAGACAAGGCA
>JAZNWM010000141.1:0-3482 GCA_045593345.1 Eubacteriales bacterium | reverse complement strand
GGCATATATAAAGCTTCTTGCCTACCTGACCCCCCGTCGCAGGACCGACGCCTTCGCCCTTGGGGTTAAGCACAGCCCTGCGGCCATAGCCGAGTATCTTAAGGCACTCTTTATCGGTGAGTCGGTGGAGAAGACCTATCTTATCGGCTTTGACCGTCAGGAGCGTGTCATCGGCTGTGAGCTGCTGGGCGAGGGAACGGTAAACGCCTCGGAGATTATGCCGAGAAAGGCACTGGAGGCGGCAAATCGGATGTCCTGTGCGGCGGTATCCATCGCCCATAATCATCCCTTCGGTACTACCGCACCCTCGAGCGACGATCTGACTCTGACGCAGAATTTTGCTACTCTGCTGGGTGCCTGCGAGATCGACTTCGTTGATCATTTTATCATCGCAGGACAGCTCTGTGACATCGTATTTTATTAATCAAGTAAGAAATGTTTCTTCACAGGCGGAAGGATGTTTTTCTTAAAAAGTGGAGGCGAATATGCCATTTTTGGGAACTATAGTTAACTTTTTTGCGGTTTTGGTATGTGGAATCCTGGGCATGCTGGTGAAACGCGGCGTGCCGAAAAGAATCAGCGAGGCGGTGTCCTTCGCTATGGCGATCTGCGTGATTTACATAGGTGTGGACGGTATGCTGGAGCAGGCTCCTGCCCTTGATACGCCTCTTATCTCACCCGGACTTTTCAAGGTGCTGGTTATGGTCGTATCGATGGCTCTCGGCACCCTCGTCGGCGAGCTTATTGATATTGACAAATGGGTAAACCGCCTCGGCGAGCTGCTGGAGAAGAAGCTTGTCCGCGAGGGCGAGGAGGGGAAATTTGCCCAGGGCTTTGTGTCCTGCAGCCTGCTGTTCTGCATCGGTGCTATGACCATAAACGGTGCCTTCCAGGATGCCCTCGGCAAGCCGGATTTACTTATCACAAAATCCGTCATCGACGGCGTGATGTGCTTCGTTATGGCATCAAGCCTGGGTATTGGATGTGCCGCATCGGCATTTTTCGTGCTTGTTTATCAGGGTGGGCTGACTCTGCTCGGACTGCTGCTGGCAAATCAGCTCCCGCCCGAGAGCATTACCTATATGTCGGTCACCGGCTCGCTTATCATCATACTCATCGGCACCAACCTTCTGGGTATCACAAGGGTGAAAACAGCTAATATGACGCCCGCAATATTCCTGCCCGCTCTGATTTCGCCCCTGCTTTCGCTGATTATTTTGGCTTTTTCGGGCTAAATTTCGGGCAGAAGGACATTTTTTGGCAGTTTTTGGACCGAATTTTCGTTAAATAGATTTCCTTATTATTATAATCGAGCTTTGTTTGGCAACCTGCTGAATTGCGGGTTGCCTTTATTTTTTTCGTACTCCTGCCGACCGCCCCACCCGACGTGAAGGTAGGCATCATCTGCCCGACGTCAAAGCTTTAATTTAAAAAAATAAAATTTTTTTGAGAATTTTTGGAAAAAGCCTTGACAAATAGCTTTTTTGTGCTATAATAATAAAATGCGTAATAATTGTATTTTTATATGGGGGATTTCTGCCCTTTTTTCAGGGTGGCATCGTCAAAATGGCTAAATTTTCCTTGTAAAAATATACATATTGCCCAAAGGCAGTTAAAAAACGCTTCGGACGGCGGTGGACTGACGGCGACGCGACCTGATTCGGCGTCATTTTTGGTCAGGAGCCTCTCCGAAAATGAATTTGTAAAATTTTGAAGAATGGAGTGATTCTTTTTATGATGCTTAAACCCCGTAAGCTTGGCACCAACGTGAGAATGAGCTTTTCGAAGATCGAGGCAGCAACCGAAATGCCTAATCTTATCGAGGTGCAGAAGGACTCGTACGAGTGGTTCCTCCGTGAGGGACTTAACGAGGTTCTCCGCGACGTATCTCCCATCGTGGATTATACCGGAAATCTGTCCATCGAGTTTACCGACTACACGATCGATCCTACTCCCCGCTATCCCGTAGAGGAGTGTAAGGACAGGTCTGTCACCTACGACGCCCATATGAAGGTTGGCGTGCGTCTTATCAACAAGGCGACAGGTGAGCTTAAGACCGCACAGATATTCCTTGGCGATTTCCCGCTTATGACCGACAACGGAACCTTCGTTATCAACGGAGCAGAGAGAGTTATCGTTTCTCAGCTCGTCCGTTCCCCCGGTATGTACTATGCCGACGAGGTTGACAAGCAGGGTAAGCACAACTTCACTGCAACCGTTATCCCCTACAGAGGTGCGTGGCTTGAGTACGAGAGCGATGCAGCAGGGCTGTTCTACGTTAAGATAGACAAGAACCGCAAGCTTCCCATCACTACCCTTATCCGTGCTCTCAGCGAGGAGGGTATGGACAACGATGATGCTATCCTTGACATCTTCGGTAACGAGGAGGCACTTAAGGCCACTCTTATGAAGGACGACTGCAACGCATACGCCGAGGAGAATGGCACGACCTACAGAGAAGAGGCTCTTAAGGAGATCTACAAGAAGCTTCGTCCCGGCGAGCCTCCCCACGTTGAGTCTGCCGAGATACTTATAAACAATATGTTCTTCGACCCCAAGAGATACGATCTTGCACCCGTTGGCCGTTACAAGTACAACCGCAAGGTTGCTCTGGCGAGAAGAATTGAGGGCTTTACCCTTGCCGAGACCGTGATCAATCCCCTTACCGGTGAGATCGTTGCCGAGGCAGGCGATAAGATCACCCGCGAGCTTGCGATAGCTATTGAGGACAGCCTTGTAAATGAGGTTATCGTAAGAACCGAGACCGAGCGTGAGGTTAAGGTCTTCGGTAATAACACCGTCCGTCCCGAGCTTGTTCTCGGCTACGATCTCACCGACTGCGGCGTTAAGGCAGGAGAGAAGGTAAGATTCGGCATCCTCAAGGAGATCATTGCGGATGCAGAGGCTGAGGGCTTTGAGGGCGAGGCGAAGGAAAGATATATCAAGAAGCTCGTTCGTGAGAGATTCACCGAGCTTTGCCCCAAGCACGTGACCAAGGAGGATATCTTCGCTTCGATCAACTATCTTCTTTGTCTTACTCACGGCATTGGCTCTACCGATGATATCGACCATCTCGGCAACAGAAGACTTCGCTGCGTAGGCGAGCTTCTTCAGAACCAGCTCAGAATCGGTATGTCCAGAATGGACAAGAACATCAAGGAGCGTATGGCTACCCACGACGCCGATGATCTTCGTCCCGAGGCACTTATCAATACACGTCCCGTTGCGACCGCGATCCGTGAGTTCTTCGGCTCCTCGCCCCTGTCCCAGTTTATGGACCAGAACAACCCCCTGGCAGAGCTTACTCACAAGAGACGTCTTTCCGCACTCGGCCCCGGCGGTCTCTCGAGAGACAGAGCCTCCTTCGAGGTGCGTGACGTTCACTACACTCACTACGGCCGTATCTGTCCCGTAGAGACCCCCGAGGGACCTAACATCGGTCTTATCTCTTATCTTGCATCCTATGCAAAGATCAGCGATTA
>JAZNWM010000140.1:0-4059 GCA_045593345.1 Eubacteriales bacterium | reverse complement strand
ACGTTCATATCATCGGCAAGGATATTCTCCGCTTCCACACTATCTATTGGCCCATCTTCCTTATGGCTCTGGATCTTCCTCTGCCCGAGAAGGTGTTCGGCCATCCCTGGTTCAACTTCGGTAACGATAAGATGTCGAAGTCCAAGGGCAACGTGGTCTACGCCGACGAGCTTGCCGATAGCTTTGGTGTTGACGCCGTAAGATATTACGCCCTCTCCGAGATGCCCTATAACTCGGACGGCTCTGTTACCTACGAGAGCGTTGTGGCTCGTTATAACAACGACCTTGCTAACAATCTCGGTAACCTTGTAAGCCGTACCCATGCTATGACTAAGAAGTATTTCGACGGAATCGTTCCTGTGCCCGACAAGACCGAGCTTATCGACCTTGATCTTCAGAATACCGTAGCAAACGCTATCACAAGAAGCGTAGAGCTTATGAACGCATATCACGTGGCAGATTCGCTTGACGTTATATTTAATATGCTTCGCCGTGCGAATAAGTACATTGACGAAACAATGCCTTGGGCGCTTGCGAAGTCTGAGAGTGACAGACCCCGTCTTGCAACCGTAATTTACAATCTGCTTGAGACTATCCGCACCGCGGCTGTTCTGCTTAAGCCTTATATTCCCACCACCGCTGAGAATATCTTCAGCCAGCTCGGTACAGACAAGAAGAGCTTTGAATCCACCGCCGTATTCGGCGAGCTTGAAAGCGGAAAGCCTCTCGGCGAAGCGTTCACCCTCTTCGCAAGAATCGATGAGAAGAAGTTCCTTGAGGAGATGGAGGCAAAGATCGCCGCTGCTATCGAGGCAAATAAGCCTGTAGAGGAGCCCGAGCACGAGGCAGAGATCAGCATTGATGCATTCTCTGCGGTAGAGCTTCGCGTTGCCGAGATAATTGCCTGCGAGCCTGTTCCAAAGGCGAAGAAGCTTCTGAAGCTTCAGGTTGACCTGGGATATGAGAAGCGTCAGGTCGTATCCGGTATTGCAAAATTCTATACACCCGACCAGCTCGTCGGCAAGAAGGTCTGCCTTGTCACTAATCTGAAGCCTGCAAAGCTCTGCGGAGTTGACAGCTTCGGTATGATCCTCGCATCAGGTGAGGAGGACGTTAAGGTAGTATTCCTTGATCCCTCGGCAAAGAACGGAGACAGAATTCACTGATGAAATACTTTGATTCTCACGCCCACTATTATGACGAGAGATTTTCGGAGGAGATGACAGAGGGTGTCGATAGCCTTATCGACACCCTCCTTTGCGAAAAGGTTTCCTATATCGTTAATATAGGCACCAGCCCCGAAACCTCGCGTCAGGCAATAGCCCAGGCGAAAAAGCATAAAAATATGTATACCGCCATAGGTATACATCCCTCAGACACTCGCTTTCTTTCGGATATGGAGTCGGAGATAAACGAAATCCGCGAGATGATCCTGGATAAATCAAATAAATGCGTCTGCCTCGGCGAGATCGGTCTTGATTATCATTATCCCGACACCGATAAGGAGAAGCAGATGAGATATTTTGAGGCACAAATGTGCCTTGCCGCCGAGCTTGATATCCCCGTCTGTATTCACGACAGGGAATCCCACGCCGACGTAATGGAGGTCATTCGCCGTCACCCCGACGTCCGCGGCGTTCTTCACAGCTTTTCCGGCTCTCGCGAGATGGCAGAGGAGCTTGTAAAGCTTGGTTGGATGATTTCCTTCTCGGGAACTCTCACCTTCACAAACGCGAGAAAGCCAAAGGAGGTTGCTGCCGCACTTCCTCGCGAGTCTGTGATGATAGAAACCGATTGCCCCTATCTCGCTCCCCATCCTAAGCGTGGTACTCTTAACCATTCGGGCAATCTTGAGTATACCAACGCCACCCTCGCTTCTATCTGGAGCATCACCCCCGAGGAGTGTGCAAGCATCACCGAAGCAAATGCAAGAAGGTTCTTTAAGATATGAAAAGATCAATGACCGTTACCTATATCGTAGAGGATAAGCTCTACGTTAACATAACCAATCGCTGCTCCAACGCCTGCGAATTCTGTATACGCAATAACGGCGACGGTGCCTACGGCTCGGAAAGCCTCTGGCTTGAGAGAGAGCCTACCCGTGAGGAGATACTTGATTCCATTCTCTCACGCGACCTGACTGCCTTTCCCGAGCTTGTGTTCTGCGGATACGGCGAGCCCTCGTATCGCCTTGATGACGCTGCTTACGTGGCAAGGGAGGTGAAGGCAAGGCATCCCGAGCTGAAGATCCGCATAAACACCAACGGTCAGTCCGACCTTATCTTAGGCAGAAGCACCGCCCCCGACTATGCAGGGGCATTTGATATAGTGTCGATAAGCCTTAACAGACCGACGGCGGCAGGCTATCAGCAGCTCTGTCACTCGGTCTACGGTGAAGCTGCGTTTGACGCTATTATCCGCTTTGCATCAGAGGTTAAGAGCTTTGTTCCTACGGTTCAGCTCTCTGCAGTAAGGCAGACTCTGACGGAGGAGGAGATAGCCCTTTGTCACTCCATCTGCGACCGTATCGGTGTCACCCTCCGCCTTCGCGACTACATTCCGCCCGAGGAGTAATTTACAGACTGTCGGGCGTAAGATATGACGTCTTGAACATCGCACTGTACATCATCAGATGAGACAGGGGCGTCCGCATTATGTCAAAGCATATTCCCGTATAATCAAGCTCACCCGTCAGCTCTAGCAAGGCCTTGATGCTGCGAAGTGACGAAAAGCTGTATTCACCCTGCCTCCTGTCTTTAATGTGGGAGATCAGGGTGCTTTCATTATGATTGATAGGCAGGCCCCACCGCCTTGCATACCGAAGGGCTTCGCTGACGGTAACGTAGTCCCTGCCGTGCCTTGCGAGAGAGGGTAGGTCGATGAAGACTCTGGCACTCTCACCACGCATTGCAAAATCACACAGCACCGCTCGCTCACCCTCGTCAAAGCAAGCGGGCGCATCCATTGCGTATTTTGGATAATACATAACGCTCCCGTCGGCGTATTCGCTGAATTCCAGAGGCGAGCTCTCGTTTATCTCGGTTATCAGTATCAGATCGCATCCTATCATCATTCGCCTTAAAATCATCAGAAACGCTGCAAATTCCTCGGCAGAATCATTCAACCGACAGGCGTCAAGCACGATGCCCTTGTATCCGCCGCCCCTCGCCAGCTCAATAAGCTCCTCGGCATAACGGCTGAGATCATCCTCTGCCTTGTATCTCTCTGTGTACCTGTCGTACACTCGGATAAGAGGTATCCTTCTCTCCTCCGATACAAGCCTTACCTCATCCGAAAAATCTGCAGTTCGTCTGACACCCCGCTCGTCTGCCACCCCTGCGGCAAATGTAACGTAGGTAAGGTAGGGCATTGCACGGCGGAGCATCTGCTCTCGGCACCCCTTGTAAAAATATCCGTTTGCCGCCGCCATACCAAGCGGACTTCTGCTGTACCCCAGGGCAAGCGTCTGTCCCACGGCTATCTCTCCCGACAGCCAGGGATTCAGCGGATATATATCCCGCCTCTTGAGTCCGAATCGCAGTGCTATCCTCTCGGGCGTGTCTCCCTGCTGTACGGTATAGCTTCTCGTCGGCGTCAGTATAAGTAGCTCCTCGCCCTCGGCACACTCGCCCTCGAGTATCTCGTTTATCAGCCGAACGTTCTCCTCTGATACGCCGTATTTTTCGGCAATATCCGACAGCCTCTCGCTGCCTTTTTTTATATGTATCTGCATCATTTCTCCTATCTTTTATCGATTGTATTGGCATTATATGTTATTTTACCATTTCTGCCATTCATCTTCTGTCGCATCCTGCGAAAACTGACAAATAATTATGATAAAATTGCATAATTTTTGGCTAAAAAATATATTGATTTTTCACAAACCTTATGATATACTATACAAGTTAAAAAATAAGGTTAAGAAAGGAGTTCTGAAATGACTAAGATTATTTGCAAGAAGGAATATAACACCGAGACCGCAACCTTCATCAAGAAGGTTACCGTCGGCACCTACGGCGATGCTGCAGGCTATGAGGAGTGCCTCTTCGTTACCGAGGG
>JAZNWM010000139.1:0-3234 GCA_045593345.1 Eubacteriales bacterium | reverse complement strand
TAGGGGCTCGCCGGTGATTGTCATGCGGTTGGCAGACTTTTCGATGAGCCTTTAGGCTCGGCCGGTGAAATGCCCTAAGGGGGCTTGTGCAAACCACCAGCACGGCTGGTGGTTATGATTTTTCCAGCCTTATTTAGGACTCCAAATTAATCATCTTTGTGAATGCTGATCAATTCACCCTTTCGGGCAATATTTCAAATTACAGAACAGGATACTCTGTAAAACAGCCCTTGATCAAAACATACTAAGTATGATCGCAGCACTTCCAACAACGATCAAAATTTTCACGAGATTTCTCATCACCCAAGCAAAGAGGCTTGCCAGATCGCCGAACAGATCTGATTTTAGAAATGCAACAAGTGCCACTATAACAATTACCGCTATGATCCAGATAGGCATAATGTTTCTCCTTTCTTTAAAGCTTCCACCAATCGATCTGCTTAGCCGAGAAGCTGGAGCATCCGTGAGTCTTGATCATCTTTTCGTCAAGATAAACATCTTTTTTCAAGCAATGATACTCTTTGCCAGGAGTCGTGCCCATATAATGACAGTTGTTACAATGGCAACAGCATCCATCGGATACCTCCTGATCGTGTGCATCATATCTGCCAAGTGCCTTTGCATTACTCTTTTTTGTGTAATCAATAAATTTTCTCCAAAGAGACATAGTTAATTTTCTCCTTTATTCATTGGTGCGGTGTTATTTTTTAACTATTTTTCTCAATTATATAGCATTTTTAACCTTTTGTCAATAGTTTTAGTTAAAAATGCTATAATAATTTATAAACAATTGGGGGAAAACAATGAAAATAGGTGAGAAAATTCGAAACGCACGCGAGGATTTGGATTTGTTACAAAGCGACGTAGCAAGGCTGATTCCTATGAATCAATCCAATTACTCTAAAATTGAACGAGGAACACAAGAGCCAAGCATTGAGCAGTTAAGAAGGATTTGTCAGATATTAAAGCTTGATCCTCGTTATTTATTAGATCTCGGAGAATATGAAATGCTTTCCCAGAATGATCTTGATCTATTAAAGGATATAAAAAGATTGATTGACAAGCACAAGGATTAATTCTATAAAATGCAAAAAGCAGCCGTTTTACAGGCTGCTTTTTTATTGAAATTTCGAAGCTATGGTCACCACTTCTCTACGAGGGCAAGTGTAAGCTTCGTTGAATTTGCTGCCGCGATGCCGAGGAAGGTGGGATAATCCATCGTCGCCTCGCCGTCGGCAGAGTCGGATATGGCACGAACCACCGCGAAGGGAGTTCCATTCACGAAGGCCGCCTGTGCGATAGCACAGCCCTCCATCTCGCAGACCGAGGCGGAGAAATCGGATGCAATACGTTGCTTATCCTCGGCATCAGCAATGAACCTGTCTCCCGTTGCTACGGTTCCCAACTTGACGGCGAGACCGAGGCGGTCTCCCTCGGAGAGCAGCAGCTCTCTCGCACGTCTGTCCGCATCAAAGTATATCATATTGATACCCGACACCAGCCCCTTTGGATCGCCGATGGCAGAGGTGTCCATATCGTGCTGGCAAAGGCGGTCGGCAATAACCACGTCACCGCAACGAAGGCCGCCACCAATGGCACCGCCCACGCCGGTATTAACCAAAAGATCGGGAGAATATTTTAATATCATAGTCTGGGCACAGAGGGCGGCGAACACCTTACCGATGCCGCACCTTGCAACAGCAACACGCTTGCCACAGAGAAATCCCGTGTAAAACTCGATACCGCTGATGCCCTCACAGGTTTTATCAGAGAGAGAGGCGATAATAGCCTCGACCTCAGGCTGCATAGCACCGATGATTCCAATATCTACCTTCATATTTTACTTCCTTTATATTTAAAGTCGTTTTCCTTGCTATCAAGGATGGCAAGATATCTCTCACACTCACGCTTTGCCGCAGCAAGATCAAGATTGAGATAATTTCCGCACTCACGTCTTACTGCACCGAACATCTCGCCGTCGTGAGCAACGATCCTTGCGAGAACGTCGCGAACCGCAGAGAGCACCTCGTTATTATCCGCATCTCTTACGAGAAGATAAAAGCCCGTCTGACAACCCATAGGGCCAAAGTAAATCACTCTGTCACCGATGCTGCCGGCACGGACGTAGGTCGCAAACATATGCTCTACCGAGTGCATAGTCAGATTATCCATATAATCGCCGCCGTTAGGAATACGGGTGCGAAGATCGTAGGTGGTAATATCACCGTCAATTCGCGAGACGTATATACCCTCGGTCAGCAGATCGTGGTCAACGGTAAAGGAGGCGATCTTGTTAATTTTTTCCATAGCTTTTTCCTTTAATTTAAGGGCGTCGCCAAGCGGAAACGCCCTTTCTGTATTTTAGAACTTAATGCGTTCGGAGATGTAGGACTTAACCTCAGAGAGAGGAATGCGAACCTGCTCCATAGAGTCACGCTCACGAACGGTTACGCAGCCGTCGTTCTCGGTATCAAAGTCGTAGGTGATACAGAAGGGAGTACCGATCTCGTCCTGGCGGCGGTATCTCTTACCGATAGAGCCGGTCTCGTCAAACTCGGCGTTGAACTCCTTCGCAAGCTCGTCGAAGAGGTCGAGTGCCTTGTCAGAGAGCTTCTTGGAGAGAGGAAGAACCGCACACTTAACAGGTGCAAGAGCGGGATGAAGATGAAGGACGGTACGAACGTCACCTGCCGCGATCTCCTCCTCGTCGTATGCATCTACGAGGAATGCAAGTGCAACTCTGTCAGCACCGAGGGAGGGCTCAACAACGTAGGGAACGTAATGCTCGCCTGTCTCCTGATCGAAGAAGGTAAGATCCTTGCCCGAATGGTTGCCGTGCTGGGTAAGGTCGTAGTCGGTTCTGTCTGCAATGCCCCAAAGCTCGCCCCAGCCGAAGGGGAAGAGGAATTCAAAGTCGGTCGTTGCCTTGGAGTAGAAGCAAAGCTCCTCGGGATCGTGATCGCGAAGGCGAAGGTTCTCCTCCTTCATACCGAGGTTAAGCAGCCACTGGTGGCAGAAATCCTTCCAATATGCAAACCACTCAAGATCCGTGCCGGGCTTGCAGAAGAACTCAAGCTCCATCTGCTCGAACTCGCGAATACGGAAGATGAAGTTTCCGGGAGTGATCTCGTTTCTGAAGGACTTACCGATCTGTGCGATACCGAAGGGGATCTTCCTTCTGGTAGTTCTCTGTACGTTTGCAAAGTTTACAAATATACCCTGCGCGGTCTCGGG
>JAZNWM010000138.1:0-3051 GCA_045593345.1 Eubacteriales bacterium | reverse complement strand
CTATCTCTATCACGGCAACACAGCAACAACCCAGGCAAATTTCAAAACTAGACTTGCTATCGAATTAAACGGAAATGCTATAAATGATACCGCATACGGCGATCTTTGCTCTACTGATAGTACAAATTATAATACACAGGGCTCTGGTGGATGGTATTATATGTATGCTGATGCCAGCACTATTGAAATTACCCACACTGACCCCAACGGCGCAACCGATTTCGGCGGCGATAAGTATGTTGCTACCTACACAGCCCAGCCTATGGTGAAGATCAAGAAAGGCGATTATGCAGGCTTTTGGGGAGCCGGTACTAAGTCCGACGTAAGCATGGTGCAGGGTCAATTTGCTTATCCTAAACAGGGTGAGTCTATAATCGTTCGCTTTACCGCTCCCGAAGACGGCCGTTTTTACTCTAACTTTTTCGTCGCAGGTCTGCACACCGAAAGAGATGAAGCAAAGCCACAGTTTCATTATTGGCAAAATGATCCCGACGGACTGGGCGCAGATTTCTTTATTGCAAATCAGGACGGCGAGCTGGTAGAGCCTGCCTACGACGGACCCGCCGAGCTTCGCACCCCCTTAGGAGAGAGCTCCTCTATAAACGTTGGATATTTTTCTTATCCTAATATGAAAAAGGGCGAATATATTGATTTCGTCATTGTCGGCGTCAATAACCCCGAGCGTCTTCCCGTTTCACTCGGTGGCGATTTCTATTTTGATGATGGCACGACCAAGACTCGTTATGACGACGGAAGCGGCAGAATATTCCTTATGAACTATGAGGAGCAAGGCACTCGTAATTTCGAGATACTTTATGCTACCGACGTTAAGGTAGAAAAAGCCTCTACTGACGCGTGGCTCGAATACGTTCGTCTCGATAGGCCCCTTACCGCAGCTCCTGCAACCGTTGAGGCGTGGGTAAATATCCCTGCAGACGTGCCCGACTACAGAGTTGGCACACTCATTTCCGATTATGAAAACGATGCTACCGACGGCTTTACAGTATCGGTTGAAAGCGGCGGACACCCCCGTGTGCAGTATTCAAACGGCACGGTTGGTTGGACGGTAGACAGCGTTGATTTACGCACAGGCACCTGGCAGCATATAGCCTTTACGGTCGATGCTGCAAATAATACCCTTTCATTCTACCTTGACGGAAAGCTTGAGGCTACAACTACCGTCACAGATATTACCGCAGCAGCTTCCGACCGACCTGCCGTTATCGGTAATAATCTCACATATGCTCCTTCAACCGCCTTTTCGGGTCAGGTTAAGAAGCTGGCAGTCTTCAGCGACGTACGCACCGCTCTCGAAATTGAGGCCGATATGACCGAGGTAGATACTGCATCAAACGGACTCCTCGGTTACTATCCGCTCAACGGTGTATATACCGATAAGTCTCCCGAAGGTAACCACGGTAAAGTAACTACCGTTAATACCGGTTATTATGAGGGTGAACTGGAACCTGCTGAGGATGATGAGTTTACCATTATACAGATGGGCGACCAGCAGATGATTTCTCAAGGCTTCCCCTTTGTTATGCCCTCCATTACTCAGTGGATTGTTGATAACAAGGATAAGCTTAATATTAAAGCCGTGGTCAATGTCGGCGACTACGTGAATCAGGCTGGGGATGACAATCAATGGAAGGAAGCGGTGGATGCTACCAAGCTTCTTACCGATGCAAAGATTCCTTTCCTCTTTGCCCCCGGCAACCACGAGTATCCGTTGAGCGGCACAACCGTTCGTGATGACCAGTATCTGAAAGCTAACTTCCCCTTGGCTGATTATTTCAGTCAGGGTGCCGCAGAGGATAATAATGTAACTACACTTTTATATGCTTATCCCTTTACCGAAAAGCTGGCAGATGCATCTGCCGTAACAGATGATATGAATATTGCCAATGCGGTATATCATGTAAATTTAGGCGGTCAGGATTATTTCTTCTTTGCACTTGAGTATCAGACTCGTAAAGTAGTCATAGACAACTGGGCAAAAGCAGTTATGGAAAAGCTGGAAGCAGATGAAAATTATCCCAATGCCAAGACAATTATCTTTACTCATAACTATATTGACCCTGCAGGAATAATCGGAGATGGAACGCCTTCCTTCACTACAGATGCGGCTAACGGTGTACAGCATTATAGCACCGGAGAAATGTTTGATGAATTCATCAGCAAGTATGAGAGTATCACTATGGTGCTCAGCGGTCACGTAGCTTCGGGTGTTGCAACCCGTACCGACTACGGTGAGCATGGCAACAAGATTACCAGCATTATGACCGACTTCTCTTACGACGGCAACGGCGGCGAGGGAGTACTCATGCTCTACCGTTTCAAGGCCGACGGCACCATCAAGGTAGAAACCTATTCCGCACTTCGTGAACAGTTCTACAGAGAACAGTATCAGTTCGACTTAGAGCTCGAGGAGGGTGTAAAGTCAAACTTTGACCTTACCTATGGTGTGAGGGGAGAAGGCGGCAGCATAAACGTTCTGCATAACGGCGAAGTCGTTTCTGCAGGTAAGCTGAGTATGAACAAGGGTGGCAACGCTATTGCATACGCTATTGTAAAGCCCGGCTATCGTATCAAGAGCTATTATGTAAACGGTGTCAGCGTGGGCAGACAGTCTCCCTACAATCTTATCAATATTTCCGAGGATACTCTTCTTGAGATAGAGTATGAGAAGGTTGTCGTCGAGGGCGGCTAACTCTGACGGCGTAGCAGATATCTGTGACCTTGTCATGATGAAATCAGGAAATATCACCGATAAGACGGTCTGCGACTTTGTGGATCCATTCAACGAGAACATCATAGATTCGGCAGATTTAAGCGCCTTCCGTAAGATTATCCTAGGCGTTGCCTCGAACCGTGAAATTACCCTTGCGGACATTAAGGAAACCGAAATAAGCTACGCTAACATGGATTTTTCCGATAAAATCAAGGATGGCGTGTTGTCCATTGCCGATTGCGGCGCCGAGGCAAATAGCTTGTATGATTACGGCGACCTGATTCGTTCTGCGTTCCATACGGTTTTCAATAACCCCGGCA
>JAZNWM010000137.1:0-6674 GCA_045593345.1 Eubacteriales bacterium | reverse complement strand
CCCGAGCCATATACAAAGGAACCCTATCCTATCACCGAGGCAGAGCTTCGTGAAAGGGAAGAACGCGAGGCAAAGGCAAGGGAAGAACGCCTCAAGGCAGAGTTTACTGCTTTTGTGGAAAGAATGCGTAAGAAATCTCATAATGCTTGACATATTTCTCCATTTATGGTATAATGTCGGCGTAAATTGCCGACGGGCTTAAACGCGAAAGTGAAAGAGTTATGGCACTTATTAATTGTCCCGAATGTGGGAAAGAGGTTTCTGACAGAGCATCGGCTTGTATACATTGCGGTTTTCCTTTATCGGAAGTAAAATCTTCTGCGGTTGTTTCCGACGAGCCACAAGAGACTCGCCTTGTAATAGAAAATATACCTAATGGTTCTCAAAAGCAAGTTCCTGCAATCGAAGTCATTTGTGACATAACAGGAATGAGTTTTAAAGAAGCTAAATCACTTGTAGAAAAAGATGTTGTTATCGTAAAAGATAATATCACCCTTACGGAAGCAAAAGCTCTCGCTGCACGTTTTAGAGCTATAAATGTAAATTCTGCTACCTATCATGATTCTGTTCCCCGTAGTTGGGGCGTAATGACTATGGAGAAAGAACTTGAAGAGGAAGCATTTCTTGCTGAACTTGGTATTGATATTCACGATCCTACGCCTCAGCCTACACAGAAAGTCATTTATGATAGTGAAAAAAATAATGATGATGCTATTCGTTGCCCGAAGTGTGGCTCTACCCAAATACATTCAGGTGCAAGAGGTCACAGCATCGTGTCCGGATGGTTTGGTAGTGGCAAGGTTATGATTACCTGTCTTAAATGTGGTCACAAATGGGATCCAGCAAAGAAATCTTCATTTTGGGGTTAATTGAATAATAATTACCAGAACGCCCAGAGCGTCTTACCGAAAGGTAGGACGCTCTTTCCTTTTCCTCCCGAAAGTGAGGTGATTCATTGTGGGAGAAGTAACCATTGATTCAATTCAGATAGAAATAGAGAGCAATTCTACGAACGCCTACAAGGGTTTAGACGCTCTCGCAGAGACACTAAACAAGCTCAAGAAAAACGGTTCGTTCAAGACCGTATCAACAAACTTGAACAATTTATCGTCAGCACTTAGAAATCTACCGAACGTACATAGTGCTGCCAATGCCCTCAGGACGCTTGCAAACTCTATTGAGAAGCTTAAGGGGGTAGGCTAGGTTTCCAGCATAACCAATAGCCTTTCAAAACTTCCCGTGGCATTAAAATCCGTTTCAAGAATAAATCTTGACAGAGTGGCACCACGAAAAAAGATAACAAGCTTGTACCCCTTGTTATAAAACTTTTATTCAAACTCAAGTGCGGGATAAATCTTGTCTATTTTGTAGGGAGATATTATTAAAAAAATATCGTTGCAAAATGAATAATTATATGTTATAATGAATATGGAATAATATTTTAAAGGAGTTTTTTATGAAAAAAATAGCTCTTGTATTATTGACGATTTTAGTTTTTTGTGCATTCGTATCCTGTGATGTGATCGGCGGGATAATTAACCCCGATACCGACAGCGGTGCAAATAATTCGGGTGGGAACGACAACGGCGAGGGAAACGGCGGTGATAATACCCCCGACGAGCCCACAGGCGAGCCGAACGATGATCCTACAGAAAATCCCGACGGTAGCGAGGACGGTTCTACCGATAACCCCGGTGATGGCGGGGAGGAGGATCAGCCTAAGCCCGAGCAGGACTACAACGCCCATCTCATTTCGGTCGGTGCGGTCAGGGGACTTAACGAGCAGATATATCTTCGCATCAACCCCACAGAGGGATTCAGCTATAAGGTGTACTATAAGAACGCCGATGACGAGGATTATTCAAGGCTTGACGAGGAGCTTATGATTGAGTCGGAGGGCAATATTGATTGCCATATCCTCGGTATCAAAAAGTCTGTTTATCGTATAAAAATCGAGGCAGAAAGCGAAAGCGAGCTTGCAATCAAGTATTATGACGGAATTGATGTTGCTGCCCAGGATAGAAGCGGATACGCTCATTTTGGCTATGACGAGGGCATCGGTGCATATAATAACGACGGTACGGTCAAGGATGGAACGACCATTCTGTACGTGACGAACGATACCAAGAACACTATTACGATGACAATTAACGGTACCGAATACGTAGGCCTGGTTGATATTATGCAGAAGCTTTATCAGGTGGACCATCCCGTTCTTATCAGAGTAATAGGAAGGATTACCACAAATCAGTGGAACTATAAAAACGTTGAGCCAAGACTTGTTGACGGCTCTAACGCCACTGACGATTTCTTTGATAACACCTTCTCAAACGAGTACGGAGAGAATCTCGTCGGTCTCAAGGTAAGATATACCGACAAGAAGGACGGCAAGACCTACACCTATCGTACCACCGCAGATGGTCTTGGCGAGGTAAGGGTGAGCGGCAGCGGTCAATCCACTACCTATTACAAGGGCTCCTCCTTCCCGAAGCTTGTTGGCAAGGCGGTTTACGACGATGACTCCTTTATCAACGTTATTGAGGTGCAGGCGGCGAGGAATATTACCATTGAGGGCGTTGGCAGGGAAGCAGAGTTCTTCCAGTTTGGCGTTGGATTTGAGGAATGCCAGTCTATTGAGGTAAAAAATCTTACCTTCACAAATTATCCCGAGGACGCACTTAACTTTATGGTTGGCTCGGATAAGGGCGTGACGGCATACGGCAACTACTGGATACATAACAATACCTTCAACGCAGGCTACAATGCCTGGGATATTACGGGCGAACGTGATAAATATGCAGGCGATGGCTCTATTGATATGGCGTTCGTCCATAACGTAAGCGTGGCTTATAACTTCTTTGACAGCTGTAAGAAGACTATGTTGGTTGGCAACTCCGACTCCTCAAGATGTATGAATATCTCTGTTCACCACAACTATTTCTATCGTGTTGGCTCCAGAATTCCTCTTTGCAGAAACACCAATGTGCATAGCTTCAACAACTATTTTGACAGCTGCTCTACCTGTGCCAGCGTAAGAGTCAACAGTTATCTCTTCAGTGAGGCTAACTATTATAAATCCTGCTCAAAGCCTATTGAAGTAAGCGGCGGAGCAGCAAAATCCTACGGTGATATCTTCGTAAGCTCCAATTCGGGCAGTGCGGTTATTGCCACCTCCCGCGACCAGACCGTCAGCAATAGCTGTAAGCCGGATACGGTGACTAATTATTCAAAATTTGACACCAACCCAACGCTCTTCTACTATGATGCGGAGCTTGGTACCACTATAGCCGACTATCTTCTCGCGGCAGAGGACGTGCCTGATTTCGTTCTCACGTACGCGGGAGCAGGTGCTCTGGTAAAGCTTCCTTAATCACCGAAAAGAAAGGATAAGACAATGACAGGCAAGGAAAGATTTATTGAACTATACAATACGCATATTAAGCGTGAGGGGGCGGATAAGCTGCTTGAGTATCTCCTCTCGCCTGCATCCGACTTCTTCGTTGCACCCGCAAGTGCAAGATTCCATTGCTCCTACGAGGGCGGTCTTGTTGACCACTCTATAAACGTGTACGAGTGTCTTGACTCCTACCTTAAGAGCGATAGGGTAAAGAAGAGCTTTGGCTTTGAATACAGCGACGAGAGTATTGCTATCGTATCACTTCTGCATGATCTGTGCAAGGTCAATATTTATAAGAAGGGCTTCCGCAACGTTAAGGATGAGAAGGGGGTATGGCAGAGAGTCGATACCTTTGAGTATGATGACAGACTTCCTTACGGTCACGGAGAGAAGAGTGTTTATATCATTTCGGGATATATGAAGCTCACTCGCGAGGAGGCCTTTGCCATAAGATACCATATGGGCTATTCCTCCACCGAGGACGCGAGAAACGTATCTCTCGCCTTTGAGATGTTCCCGCTGGCATTCGCACTTTCCACCGCGGACAGCGAGGCAACCTACTTTATTGAATCCAAGGATAAGCTTATTTGATAAATGACAAAATCAAAAGACCTGCTCGGTAATACCGTAGCAGGTCTTTTTTAGCAGAATTTATTTCTGCTCTAAAATATGTGTCAATTATTCAGCAACGAACAGGAAGGGATATATCTCCTGACCGCCGTCAATAAAGTATGCTTCAACCGTCGGATAGGTATTCGTCATATACTCCGCAAGCATTCGGCGTTCCTCCTCGGTGGCATCCTTACCGTAAAAGACGGTGATCATAAACCTGCCCGTATCGGCAAGCATAATATCAATAAGTCCGTATGTTGAAACCATCTTATCAGGGCCGGAAATAACGATTTCCTTTGCAATAATGCCCATAGTATCGCCCTCGGTAACGTGGACGCCGTTCATATCGGCATCTCTTACGGCGGGGGAAATATATGCCGCGGTGATCCTGGAGATTGCATCCTTTGCCTCTGCCATAAGCTCATCGGGCTCGGACATATCAAAGCTCATAGTGGACATAGCAACGTATCCCGCACCGATGCTCTTGGTGGGAACAACGTAAACCTTAGCCCCCTCGTAGATCTCTGCCGCCTGGCTTGCCGCCATAATAATATTACCGTTGTTGGGGAATACGAATATATTTTCGGCGTTGATTTTATCAAATGCGGCAATAAAGTCGTTGGTAGAGGGGTTGTTCGTCTGACCGCCCTCAACGATTTCGTCGCATCCCAGCTCGCAAAAGAGCTCCGAGATGCCCTGACCGTTGCTTACCGCAACAATAGCGTACTTCTTCTTAGGGGTATTCGCGGGCTCTGTAGCAGCCTCTGCCTGTGCCTCGGCTTCTGCTTCAAGCTCGGTGTGCTGAAGTGACATATTTTCAACCTTCACGCTGATAAAATCGCCGAATTTCAGCATATATCTCATTATTTTATCAGGTCTTAAGGTATGAACGTGGATCTTGACGATAGACTCGGTCTGGAATGCTACGATGGAATCGCCGTAGGATGCAAGATAAAGCTTAAGTGCATCGAGATCAAAGGGATTATCCTTGGTCTTCCTGTTCATAAGCTGGACGAGAAGCTCGGTGCAATAGCCGAACTCCATAACGCTGTCGGGACCGAAGCTACGTCCGTCGACGGGAAGGGATTTGGAGGCAGGGAGAATAGAATCCTCTGCATCCTCTATATCCTCGCCGTTAAGAACGCGGTTAAGTCCGTCGATGATGTAAAGAAGACCGGCTCCACCCGAGTCAACTACGCCTGCCTCGCCGAGAATGGGAAGAATCTCGGGGGTACGCTGAAGAGAGGCGTTCATCTCGCTTACAAGGTCGGAGAAGAGCGACTGTACGGTGCTCTTGGAGGTCACGCGGCTTACCGCGTATTGAACCGCCTCACGTGCAACCGTAAGAATAGTACCCTCGGTAGGGGTCATTACGGATGTATATGCCTGCTGAACGCCCATCTCAAGTGCGTGTGCAAGCTTCTTTGCATCGGCGGTCTCAACGTTTTCAAGTGCCTTTGCCATACCTGCAAAGAACTGGGACAGAATAACGCCCGAGTTACCTCTCGCACCGAGAAGCATACCGCGGGATGCAACCCTGAGAACCTCTGCAAGGTCGTCGGTATCGATATTTTCAAGAGAAGCAACGCCGCTCTCAATGGTCATTGTCATATTGTCGCCTGTATCTCCGTCGGGAACAGGGAAGACGTTAAGCTTGTTGACCTCCTCGGCATTTGCGTGAAGCTCGGATGCTCCTCCGCGAAGCATCTTGGCGAAGAGAAGTCCGCCCAGCTGCTTTATGCTCCATTTTTCGCCTGTTTTTTTCTTTTCTGTCTTGGGCTCGGCCTTCTTTTTAGGCTCCGGCTTCTTTTTAGGCTCGGGCTTTTCCGTAGCTTTCTTCTTGGGCTCTGTCTTTTTCTTTTCGTTCTTGGCTTCGGCCTTTTTCTCAGGCTTTTCCGTAGCTTTCTTCTTGGGCTCTGTCTTCTTTTTAGGCTCGGGCTTCTTTTGTGCCTTCTGGGCCTTGGGAGCAGGCTTTTTCTTGGGCTCTGTCTTATCAACCTCGGCTACATTCTCGGAAGTATCTTCGGTTATCGCAACCTCTTCAGCCTTAGGCTTTTGGGCTTTCACAGCCTTTTCGGGCTTCTCGGGCTTTTCCTTGACAGGCTTTTTCTTTTCTATCTTATCCTCGGCCTTATTTTCGGCTTTGGGCTCTTTGTCGGCTTCGGTTGCTTTAGCCTTAGCGTTTTTTTTCTTCTCAACCGCGGGCTTATCTTCCTTCTTTTTGGCCGATTTTGATATCTTATCAACCGTGGACTTGAATATAGATTCCTTCTTTGCTTTTGCTTCGGTCGGGGTATCTATGCTCACGTCCATATTCTTATCGTTGTTATTATTGGACATAATAATCTCCTGTATATACTGTTCGGTATTTGAATTATCTCTCCTTGCCAACGAAGAAGAGGGCAATAGTACCGGGGCCTGAATGAGCACCGATAACCGTACCTACGTTCGTAATGAGCTTGGTTTCGGCAGCGTATTTCTGATTAATGATTCTTCCGAGCTCCTCTGCCTCTGCAAGACAGTCTGCGTGTGAGATATATACTATCTTGTTTCCATCGTCGTCACAAAGCTCGCCGTACTTGTCGGCCAGCGTCATAACAGAGGTTTTTCTACCTCTTACCTTAAGCACATTAATAAGGTGACCGTCGTTGTCAACGTGAAGCAC
>JAZNWM010000136.1:0-1631 GCA_045593345.1 Eubacteriales bacterium | reverse complement strand
TTTCCGAGCTTCTTACCAAGGAGTACACACTTCTTGACGAGTTCAAGTCCGTTCGCAACAAGTTCAAGGGTATTAAGCTTGATTATCTCATGGAAGAGAATGCAGAGCTTGCAGCCGACCTCGCTGAGCTTGAGGCTGTTATCTCCCAGAACGTATTCTACTACATGAACGCAACCAACATTCCCGTTGTTGAGTGGAACGACACCGGCCTTGCAGTTGAGTCCAAGGTTGAGTTCCCCGCACGTCTTAACTATAACAAGGCTCTTAACCTTAAGACCGGTGCAGAGATCGTTGTTGAGCTTACCAGTGCTGCATACTACAACGGTGGCAACCAGGGTGCAAACAACCTTTGCTTCAACTTCCTTGCAGCTCCCGATTCTTACAAGTCGATGAGCGATGGTATTTCTATCATTATCTGGTTGTTCCCGACAGAGTCCAATGTTCAGATCATGAACTACACCGACGTTCCTCTTGCAAACAGCCCCATCGCTACTCCTCTTGACGGCGGTACAATCACCATCTCCGTTAAGTATGAGGAATACTACAGCTTCGTAGAGGATGCTACATACTATGCTTACGTTATCAGAGTAAACGAGGCTGAGATCGTTCTTACTCCCGAGGTTCTTACCAACGGCGGTCACGATGTTCCCGACGAGGCATACTTCTCCATGGGTTCATTTGCAGATGACAAGTCCACCCCCAACATCCTTACTCTCGTAAGTGCTAACGGCGTTGAGTTCGGCAAGCCCTCTGAGGAGCCCGAGTGCACAGAGCACGTTGATGCAAACGCAGACGGCAAGTGCGATAACTGTGGTGCAGACGTTGAGGTACAGAAGCCCGACGACGATACCAACGAGCAGCCCGAGGGTCCCACCACCGAGGAACCCACTGAGGAGCCTTCTCTCTTCCAGAAGATCTGGCAGGCTATCGTAAACTTCTTCCAGGCTATCGGAAAGTTCTTTAGAAGCATCTTCGGCGGAAATAAGGAATAAAGTTTACAGATCAATAAAATTAATGCCTGAGGCAGGATCATTATCCGCTGACGGCAAGTGACCCTAGGATTTATCAAGAGTAAATCCGGATATTGCGGCTTCCGGGTGTTATATAATAATGCCCGGAAGCTTTTTAAATCTAAAACGGGGGATATAAACTGAAAAGGGGTAATAAAGCAATCGCACTTCTTGTTATATTTACAACGATGGCTTCTTTAGCTTCACGCAGCCTTTTAACAGGTCGGAGCAAAAGCCTGATGATTCCGGTACTACCAAATCTCCCGACACCCCCGATGATCCCGGCAACAACACCGAAGGAGAAAACGATCCTCCGGAGGATGAGATGAAAGTTTAAAGCTATACACAGCCCTTTTGGGCAGGAAACACAATTTATGATGAGAGCGTAATGCTCGTAGCAGAAATCGATGATAAGGGCAACGTTATCTCTGCCCCTAAAGCAAAACTCTTATTTGAAGCAGGAAAATCGAGTCGGTTACATGGTATTTTCATGAAAACAACGGCTCTGAAATAAAAACCTTTACCGAAGGTGTAGATTTTAGTCAAGTAATAATGTAAACCGCCCAAATGACTTCATGGCTCGCATATATGTAATGAATCTTCTTGCCAGCCTGGTTATTA
>JAZNWM010000135.1:0-3356 GCA_045593345.1 Eubacteriales bacterium | reverse complement strand
CGAGTATATTATTGAAAAATGCCGCGAGCTTGACATAAACACCGTACTCTCTACCGTATGGGCAGAGGGGGGAGCAGGTGGCGAGGCTCTTGCGAGAGAGGTCGTCCGTCTTTGCGAGGAGGAGCAGGGGGATTTCAGCTTCTCCTACGAGCTTGGTTCTTCCATCGAAGAGAAGATCGACGCCGTTGCAAGACGTATATACGGCGGAGTTGGAGTTGATATTCTTCCCGAGGCAAGAGAGCAGATAAGGACTCTTGAATCTCTTGGCTTCGGCAGTCTTCCCGTCTGTATTGCAAAAACACAGTATTCCTTCTCGGACGATGCCACCCTCCTCGGTGCACCCGATGGCTTCAGAATTACCGTTAAGAAGGTAAAGGTGTCTGCGGGAGCAGGCTTCGTTGTAGTTCTTACGGGTGATATTATGACTATGCCCGGTCTTCCGAAGGCTCCTGCGGCAGAAAAAATTGACGTCACCGATGACGGCAGAATTGTAGGTTTGTTCTGATATGAAGTTGATAATTGCATCAAATAATAAGCATAAGATCCGCGAGATTAAGCAAATTCTCTCGGATAAATTTGACGAGATTCTCTCGCTCTCGGAGGCGGGGGTGGATCACGAAACGGTTGAGGATGGCGACACCTTCCTTGATAACGCACTTAAGAAGGCACGCGAGATTTCCGCACTTACGGGCTGTGCCGCCCTTGCCGATGACAGCGGACTTTGCGTTAAGGCACTTAACGGTGAGCCGGGTGTATACAGTGCCCGTTACGCGGGCGGCGGGATTGAGCATACTGCCGACGAAGAGAACAACGCGTATCTTCTCTCCCGCCTTGCTCCGTATACCGACCGCACCGCGTATTTTGCCTGCTGTATGGCTCTCGTTTACCCCGACGGTACTACCGTCACCGCGGAGGGATATATGCACGGTAGAATAATTGATGCACCTCGCGGTGAGTGCGGCTTTGGCTATGATCCGCTCTTCGTTCCCGACGGTGAGAGCCGTACCGTTGCCGAGATGACCGACGGAGAGAAAAATGCCATCAGCCACCGTGCCAACGCTCTTAAGAATCTACTTTCTAAACTTTGATTTTTTATAAAGAGGCTACTATGGAACCGATTCTTGACATAATCGTTGATGTAATAAATATTGTCGGTATTATTTCCTTTGCTGCGGCAGGGGCAATGATCGCCATCGATAAGGAGACAGACCTTTTCGGCGTGATTTTTCTATCGCTTATCACCTGCTTTGGCGGCGGAATTCTCCGCGATATGATAGCCGGGCATAAGATTGGAAGAATGCTCCCCGCCTTCTTTGAAACGCTCAAAACGGAAATAATTGTTTGCATTTTGACTGCTTTTGTGGTATTTTGGCTTGCGTTTTTCCTGAAGGAGCGTTATGTGAGAGAGGAGGAGAAGGTTGAAAAAATCAACAATATCCTCGATGCCCTCGGCCTCGGGGTATTCGCTGCAGTCGGAACCCACGCCTACGTTATTCTCGGCCCCTTCGTTGCCATAACTATGGGCTTTATCTCTTCGGTGGGCGGCAGCCTTATCCGTGATGTTATACTCCGCGATATTCCGCTGATCCTTCGCAAGAGGGTGTATGCGGTTGCCTGTATTCTCGGCTCGTCGGTGTACTACCTGATTTATGCCGTGTTTATGAAGGGGGTGGCATCTGCCAAGATCGTTGCCACAATCTTTTGCGTGCTGACTATTTTTGCTATCAGAATGTGTGCTACCGTTTTCCGCTGGAATATGCCGCGTGCTATTGATTTCGCGAAAATCTCTTCCGTACGGGAGCATAGTGAAAATAAATGATAATCTTAAAACCGACTTCTCACCGAGTCGGTTTTCTTTTTTGTTTTTTGCAAGGTCTGTAATTTTATGTGTTGACAAATACTTAAAAATGTTATATAATATATATCCAAAATCATCGGGATAATTACGAAAGGAGTCGGGATGAACCGCAAGCGTGCCTTTTTCAGATCACAGCTTAATATTTTGAAGCCCTTTGCCGCAAAATGCTCTCTCTCGACTGTCAGACGTGCACAGGATAGCATCGGCAAGCTTATGTCCGGCTCTTATAAGGATCAGGTGACGGTGGAGACCGTCAGGGTGGGCGAGATTACCTGTGCTATGCTCACACCTCGGGACGAGCTGTCGAACGGAGTCGTTCTCTATCTTCACGGCGGTGGCTACGTGGCGGGAAATCTCGATTACGCCTGCGGATTTGCCAGCGTCCTTGCCGTAAGATGCGGCATCCGCGTCTTTACCGTGGAGTACAGACTTGCTCCCGAGCATCCTTATCCCGCCGCACTTGACGACGCTATGGACGCTTACGGCTATCTTCTCTCGGGCGGCTACGAGCCCTCCCGCATCGCCCTTTGCGGTGACAGTGCGGGCGGTGGTCTTTGCTACGCCCTCTGCCAGAAGCTGCGTGACAAGGGCAGGACTCTGCCTGCGGGAATTATTGCTATTTCTCCCTGGACCGACCTGACTATGAGCAGTCAGTCCTACGAGCTTAATAAGAAGGACGATCCCTCTATGACTATAGAGCGTCTTAAGTATTTTGCCGATTGCTATACCTACGGTGCTACGGCTGATACGAAGGGCAGATTGCATCCTATTGTAAACGAGGACTCCGAGGATGACGTAAGGCGTAAGTCGGATCCCAGAATGTCCCCTCTGTTTGATTCGCAGGATAAAATGCCAGAGTCGCTTATCTTCGTCGGCGGTGACGAGATTATGTACGACGATTCTGTCCTTATGCACGAGAGGCTTCTTTCTGCGGGCTGTAAGAGTGAGATCGTGGTCGCACCCGGCCTCTGGCACGGATATATTTTATACGATCTTCCCGATAGGGAAGGGGATTTTGATAAAATCTCAAAATTTATAAAAAAAGTGATTCCCGCGAGAAAAAGACTCGCCTGGATGAGTCTTGATAACGCGGCGAAGATATTTCCCGCGGCGAGAAGCCGTACCTGGAGCAATATGTTCCGCGTGTCCTCTACACTTAACGAGAAGATCGACCGCGAGATGCTCAGCGTAGCCCTTGACGTCACCGTCAGAAGATTTCCTTCTATCGCGGTTGCCATCAAGGAGGGCTTTTTCTGGTACTATCTTGAGGAGATATCCTCTCTTCCCGAGATCCTTGACGAGAAGCCCTATCCCCTTGCGGGTATAAAAATGAGAGATCTGCGTAAGTGTGCCTTCCGCGTTATCGTATACAAAAATCGCTTTGCAGTGGAATTTTTCCACTCGCTGACCGACGGAAATGGTGCTTTGATCTTTCTCAAGAGTCTGGTAGCCGAATATTTGCAACAACGCTACAATGTGCATATTCCGGCAGAAAAGG
>JAZNWM010000134.1:0-10786 GCA_045593345.1 Eubacteriales bacterium | reverse complement strand
GCCGACGAGGAGAAGGCGGAGCTTGAGGAGGTAGTAGAGTTCCTGAAGGATCCTGCAAAGTTCCTGAAGCTTGGTGCCAGAATTCCAAGAGGTGTTCTTCTCGTAGGCCCTCCCGGTACGGGTAAAACCCTTCTTGCCAAGGCGGTTGCAGGCGAGGCGGGCGTGCCCTTCTTCTCGATCTCAGGCTCTGATTTTGTGGAGATGTACGTCGGTGTCGGTGCCTCCCGTGTAAGAGATCTCTTTGATAACGCGAGAAAGACTCCTGCGAGCATCATCTTTATCGACGAGATTGATGCCGTCGGTAGGCACAGAGGTGCAGGTCTTGGCGGCGGCCACGATGAGAGAGAGCAGACCTTAAACCAGCTCCTTGTTGAGATGGACGGCTTTGGCACTAACTCCGGTGTTATCGTTATTGCCGCGACCAACCGTCCCGACATCCTTGATCCCGCACTTCTTCGTCCGGGACGCTTTGACAGACAGATTACAGTTAATTATCCCGATATGAAGGGCAGAGAAGAGATTCTTAAGGTTCATTGCCGTAACAAGCCTCTTGAGGAAACGGTTGATCTTAAGAAGATCGCCCAGACCACTATCGGCTTTACAGGTGCCGAGCTTGCTAACCTTATGAACGAGGCGGCACTCCGTGCGGCAAAGAAGAACAAGGCACTTATCGGTATGGTTGATATCGAGGAATCCTATATGAAGCTTCTCCTTGGCCCCCAGAAGAAGACCAAGGTCAGAACCGAGGCGGATAATAAGCTGTGTGCCTACCACGAGGCAGGTCACGCTGTGGCTGCATTCTACTGCAAGCACACCGATCCTGTTAAGTATATCACAATTATTCCCGCAGGAAATACAGGCGGCGTAACCGTCAGCGTTCCCACCGAGGATAGACTTGGCAGAACTAAGGGACAGATGCTTGACGTTATCGTTCGTGCTCTCGGTGGCCGTGTGGCTGAGGAGATCATCCTTGATGATATCTCTACCGGTGCATCCAGCGATATTCAGCAGGCAACCTCTATTGCACGTCAGATGGTTACAAAATACGGTATGAGTGATAAGCTTGGTACCGTGCTCTACGGCTCCGAGCATTCTTCAGACGAGGTCTTCCTCGGCAGAGATTTCTCCTCGGGTAAGAATTATTCCGAGCAGACCGCCGCTTCTATCGACGACGAGATTAGAAGCATCATATCCACCTGCTATGACAGATGTAAGGCTATTCTTATCGAGCATATAGATAAGCTTCACTTTGTAGCAGAGTTCCTTCTGAAGAACGAGTCTATGGATGAAGAGCAGTTCAAGGCTGCTATGGAGATGGATAATCCCACTATAGAGTCTATTGAGGATATTGCCTTCCGCAAGAAGCAGAAGAGCGAGGAGGAGAACGATATCGCTCACGAGAATAACCGAAAGGCCGAAGAAGAGGAGCGTCTTCGTCGCGAGGAGCTTGCCAGAAGAATGGCTAGCGGAGCGGATCTTACCGAGGACGATATTGCCGAGATATTCTCAAAGAGACACACCGCATCGGCGGACTCTGACAGCGATAACTCCGGCAAAGATAATTCCGACTCCGATAATAAATAAAAGACGCAGGGCGACTCAATAGAGCCGCCCTGTTTTTGTATGAAAAGCGAAACTGCCGTAATTTATACGGCAGTTTTTATATTTGTAAGATTAAATGCTGTGAATTCCGTTCTTTGCATCTGCCTTGTCATCAAGGTTGTACTTCTGCTGCTTACGCCAGTCGAAGAACTTGATGGCAACCTGCTCGAAAAGTGCAAGCGAGAGAAGATCCTCGTCCTGCTCGCTGTAGGGAGCTACTCTCTGACGAAGAGAATCGATCTCGGGTGCGATCTTGTCCGCAGGTCTGTAATTAATAATATCCTCGTCGCCGATGATCTTTCTTCTGAAATCGTCTGCAATGGGGGCGGGACACTTACCGTATTCACCGCGGATAAGAGCTTTGAATTCCTTGGTCACGCGTGCGTATCTGCCTTCACCTGCGAAGATTACGTTGTTAACCGCCTGGGTTCCGACTATTTGTGATGTAGGGGTAACGAGGGGAGGATAGCCTGCTTCAGCTCTTACGTGTGCTACCTCCTCAAGAACGGCCTCAAGCTTATCCGACTTGCCCGCCATCTTCAGCTGGCTTATCAGATTTGAAAGCATACCGCCGGGAACCTGGTAGCGAAGGGCGTTTACGTCAACCTTCAGCACCTTGGGATCGATAAGACCGTTTGCAAGATATTCCTCGCGGATCTTGTTGAAGTGCTTTGCAATAACGTCAAGCTTTGCAAGATCAAGACCGGTGTCGTAGGGCGTGCCCTGAAGGGTAGCAACAAGTGACTCGGTAGGAGTGTGAGAGGTACCCATCGCAAGGGGAGAAATAGCGGTATCAACACCGTCAACGCCTGCCTCAATAGCCTTAAGCAGCGTCATAGAGCCCAGACCTGCGGTATAGTGGGTGTGAAGATGTACGGGAATAGAAACGTTGTTCTTTATGGTTTTTATAAGCTGATATGCCTCGTAGGGCTTAAGCAGTCCCGACATATCCTTGATACAGATGGAGTTTGCACCCATCTCCTCAAGCTGCTTTGCATAGGTGGCAAAGCCCTCGTTGGTATGGAAGGGAGAGGTGGTGTAGGAAATCGCCGCCTGAACGTGGCCCTTTTCCTTGATGGTAGCCTTGATAGCCGTCTCAAGATTTCTCGGATCGTTAAGTGCATCAAATATACGAATAATATCAATACCGTTCGCAATAGATTTCTGAACGAAATATTCAACTACGTCGTCGGCGTAATGACGGTAGCCAAGGATATTCTGTCCGCGGAAGAGCATCTGCAGCTTGGTATTCTTAACGTGATCCTTTATAGTACGCAGTCTTGCCCAGGGATCCTCGTGAAGGAAGCGAAGGCAGGCATCAAAGGTTGCTCCACCCCAGACCTCAAGCGAGTGATAGCCAACTTTGTCCAGATCGTCAAGAATGGGTAGCATCTCAGCCGTGGTCATTCTTGTTGCCGCCAGCGACTGATGTGCGTCACGAAGGACGGTTTCGGTTATTAATACTTTTGACATAGTAATTTTTCCTTTCTGTTATCGCCTTATCTGAGGAAGCTCAGGAACACGCCTGCCGCAACGGCAGAGCCAATAACGCCTGCAACGTTGGGGCCCATAGCGTGCATAAGAAGGAAGTTGGAGGGGTCGTACTGACGTCCTACGTCCTGTGACACTCTCGCCGCCATAGGAACGGCAGAAACACCTGCCGAGCCGATGAGGGGATTAATTTTTCCACCCGTAAGCTTACACATAATCTTACCTACGATAAGACCACCGCAGGTGGAGATGATGAAGGCAAGCAGGCCGAGGCCGATAATTGCCAGCGTCTGCCATCTGAGGAAGTTTGCCGCACTTGCAGTCGCACCGACCGATATTCCGAGGAAGATAGTGACGATGTTAATAAGCTCGTTCTGAGCCGTGCGTGAAAGTCTGTCAGCAACACCGGATACGTTAAGCAGGTTACCGAACATAAGGAAGCCAACAAGGGGAGCAGCATCTCTTACGATAAGACATACGATGCCCGTAACAACGATAGGGAAGAGAATCTTCTCGGTCTTGGAAACGGTACGAAGATTTGTCATCTTGATCTTACGCTCCTTCTCGGTGGTAAGCAGCTTCATAAATGGAGGCTGTATAATAGGAATCAGTGCCATATAAGAGTATGCCGCGATTGCTATCGCACTGAGAAGGTGGGGGGCTAATTCCTTGGTGATGAGAATTGCAGTAGGACCGTCAGCACCGCCGATAATTCCGATGGCACCTGCCTCCATAGGAGTAAAGCCGAGGAAGAGTGCCAGCATGAATGCGGTAAAAACGCCGAGCTGTGCACCCGCACCCATAAAGAGCGACTTGGGATTAGCAATAAGGGGAGTAAAGTCGGTCATAGCACCAACACCCAGGAATATGAGCGAGGGATAAATGCCAAGCTTTACACCAAGGTAAAGGATGTCGATAAGACCGCCGTGGTTTATGACCTGCTTAACCATAGTGAGCATTTCGATGTGGATTATACCGTCAGCATCGAGATACGCACCGTCAACGTATGTTTTGAATGCATCCTGGATGTACTGGGCGTCAACGTTGTATCCCGCGGTCTGAAGTGTGTTGACCATCAGGTCTAAATTGACCGCGAAGGAGTCCTCGGTAAGAGTATAGAAGCCCTCGTATCCGAGAACATTATTAACAAAGTTCTGTACCTGTAGGGCAAGCGTACCTGTCATCTCGCCGTTCTCCACCGCGAAATAATAATCGTCAAAGAAGAATTCAAGATGAATTAGCTCGGCACCCGGAAGGTTGGCAAGCAGCATACCGAATGCAATCGGCATCAGCAGAAGCGGCTCAAATTTCTTTGCAATAGCGAGATAGAAGAGTCCGCCCGCGATGGCGTACATTATAAGATACTGCCACCACGCCGTGTCAGACTCGGCAGAGAACATATATGCTATGCCCGTTGAGTCGAGGAAGTTTGTGATAGCGTCTAACATTTATCAGTACCCGCCTTTGATTAGTTGAGAGATACGATAATATCGTTTACGGCAACCGTCGCACCCTTGCTTACGTTAACAGATGCAACGATACCGTCGCAGGGAGCGGGAATGTCATTCTCCATCTTCATAGCCTCAAGCACGCAGATAACGTCGCCCTTCTTTACAGCCTGGCCAACAGAAACCTTGACCTCCAGAATAGTACCGGGCATAGGTGCTACAACCTTGTTTCCACCAACGCTTGCCGCGGGAGCAGTATTAGGTGCGGCGGGAGCTGCAGGAGCTACGGGAGCGGTGTATGCGGGGGTGTAGGACGAGGAGCTGCCTGCTTCCTCAACGATAACTTCATATGTTCTTCCGTTTACGGTAACGTTATATTTTTTCATTTCAATTTATTCCTTTCTTATGAATTAAACCCTTTTAAATGATACTACTCTGAAATTCATACCCGAATTATCGCCCTTTGCCATTGCAATAGCCGCAGTAATTACGGCGATAAGCTCTTCCTCGTCAGGGGTGTCCTCAACCTCCACACGCTCGGGTGTGATAACGACGGGAGCTGCCTTCTTTTTTTTCTTCTTAATCTTTTTCGGAAGATCGTGGATAAAGAGCTTGAAAGCAACGATGCAAAGCCAGAGCACAAGCAGTACGGCGAAGACGGTAAGCATACCGACGGCAAGCATTGAGCCGCCGAAGAGCAGAGCATCGCCGAGCTGGGAAAATTCAAAATCAGAGAAATCTACTATTGCCTTGCTGAAATCAAAATCAAACATAATTTCCTCCTATCAGAGGGGAAGAACCTTGCGGTGTGCAACCGCGGAGGCATCTCCCTTAGCACAGAGCATAAGCAGAGCAGAGCATATTCTCGCTCTCATCTCATTGGTAGTAATTATGTCATCGATCTCGCCGCTTGACGCCGCGTTTACAGGAGAGGAAACGCTCATTTTCCACTCGGCGATAAGCTCCTCACGGGTCTTTTCCTCGGTGATGTACTTATCCCAGGCAAACGCAACGCCGCTTGCCGCACTGAGAGCACCGATCTCCGAGGACTCGGTAGCGTAAACAAGGTCTGCACCAAGCGACTTTGAACCCAGCAGAACAAATGCCGCACCGATAGCGTGACCGTGAATAACGGTGATCTTGGGGCAGGTAGAGGAGGCGTATGCCATAGCAAGCTTTGCAAGCTCGGGGGCAAACAGCTGCTCGTTCTTCTTATTAATTGCAAGACCCATAGAATCAACGATAGTGACAACGGGAATGGAGAAGCTGTCGCAGAAGGTGACGAATTTCGCAATCTTTCTCGCACTGCAAACGTCGATTCTGCCCTCGTTTCTTGAGTGAGAGGTAGCAACGATACCGCATCTTACACCGCCAATGGTAGTAAGTGCAGTGCTGGCTGCAGAAGCGTAATCGTGACCGAGCTCAAAGAACATACTGTTATCGGCAATAACCGAGATGACCGCAAGTGCGTCACCGCCGAAATCAAGGTTTCCGAGCTTTCTGTTAAGGTTGTCGGTATATATCTCAACACACTGTACTCCAACCGAGGAGTTGGAGGGCAGGAGGGAAATTATGCCGATGATGTAGGAAATACACTGCTCCGAGCTTCCGTGGAAGGAAACGATAGAGTCCTGTGCATCCTTCTCACCTGTAAGGGCAGGTGAGCTGACGTAAAGAGCTGCCGCATCGTTCTTTACCACGATATCAAACATCGATGCAATCGCGGCACAGGTGCCTATACAGTTGCCACCAACGTATGCTATCTGGGGAATAACGCCTGAGGCACGGCTGATAGCCGACATAATTCTGCCGTATGCAGCAAGACCTGCAGTCCCCTCAAAAATATCTGTTCCGTTAGAGTTGAATACGCCGATAACGGGAGCACCGTTGCTTATTGCCATATTGTAAAGGTCGCATACCTTCTTTGCGTGGCGTTCATCAATTGCACCGCCCATTCTCGACGCGTCCTCAACGAACGCGAAGACAAGCTTACCGTCAATAGCACCGTATCCGCAGATTACACCCTCAAACTCGTTGTTTTTTTCTGTGGTGATAAAGTCGGATGATCCACGCTTGGTGTAGGCACCAATCTCGATGAAGGTATTGTCATCGAAAAGTGCGTTTATCTGCTCTCTTGCCTCAACGCTCTCGCTAAGGCGAAGCGACTCGCGAAGCTCGGCTACGGTAGGAAGATTGCAGAAGGTTGGTTTGTTGTATTTGTTCAAAGCGAATTCTCGATTTGCAATAAAGCAAATCTCTCCTTCCTTAAGTATACAAAAGTTGTGAAAAGATAAAATAATTCATTTTCCACCAAATATAATATACCACCAAATGCTCTTTAAGTCAATACTTTTTTATTAAATAATAATCGTTAAAGAAGAATTTAATATGATTAAAGTTCATATAAAAAGCAAAAAGACAGGCGGCGAAATATCGCCGCCCTATAAATTTTATTCCTTTGTTTTTCTTTTGATAATAACGTCTGACAGGGGATTGTTGCCCATAGCGTCCTCAAGATTTTTGCTGACAAGATGGGTGTATATCTGGGTGGTGTTAAGCTGCTCGTGACCGAGAATATCCTTCAGCACGCGGATATCAACCTTGCCACTCTGATACATCAGCGTTGCCGCCGTATGACGAAGCTTATGCACCGAATATCCCTTTGATCCAAGCCCCGCTCGGTCGAGATATTTGTTAACCATCCATTGTACCGTCTTGGGCGAAATACGCGTCTGACGGGCGGAGAGAAAGAAGGCGTGTGAGGAGGTGCGGATATACCTGGGATCAAGCCTTATCTTAAGATAAGAAATAACTGCATCACGTGCCGCGTTGTTAAGGTAAATTATCCTCTCCTTGCTGCCCTTACCGAGCACCTTAACGAAGGTTATATCGGGGTCAAAGCTCTCAAGATTCAGGCCTACAAGCTCGGAAAGACGCATTCCCGTATTGAGGAACAGGGCAATAATAGAGTAGTCACGCACTCGGGTTTTAGAGTCAACGTCCGAGCTTACCGCCTCCAGCAGACTCACAGCCTCGTCCACCGTAAGATACTTTGAGAGAGTCTTGCTTTTTTGTATTCCATCAATTTCTGCCGTAGGATTTCTATCGATTAAGTGCTTTTTATTGTGCATATGGCGGAAGAATGATTTCAACGAGGACAGCTTTCTGTTTCTTGTAGAGGTGTTGTTTCCACGCTCGTTTCGGGTGTAGGCGATAAAGTTTACAATGAGCTGTGAGTCAACTCTGTTAACGTCGCTTATGGTCAGATGATTGATGCTGATTTTCTCAAGCTCCTCGCTTGATAGAAAGAGATCCTCCTCCACCATTATCATATATCGGAAGAAGGTTCGCAGGTCTAAAAGATACTCGCAAATGGTCTTTTCGCTCTTACCCTCAACCGCCGAAAGATAGTTCGCGTAATCTCTGAGAAATCGAGGAAAAGTCTGAAATTCGGGGTTGTCATTCCTCAGCGTAAGCGTTGCCATAAGCTACCTCCTTCATAATCTTCATTATAATTATTCAATTCTTCATAATAATTCCACTTTTATTATACTATTTTTTGCCTTAAAGAAAATGAACAAAATGTAAACATTAGAGAAAAATCCTGGATTTTGTATAAAAGTTTTTTATATGCAAGCCATTTTACCTCTGATTCAGGGAATAAAGAGCGAATTGATGCCATATATTTTAACAAAGTAAATTTCAGAGGTTGATATGAAAATATTCGTCTTGAATCTGATTGGTAAAAGAAAAATCATAACGGGTGTAAGTGCGGCGTTGGTGCTTATTATCCTTCTGGCTACGGTTATCGGCGTCGTGACTCGGGGCTTTGGCGAGCAGCTGATAACCGAGTCTGTCGATAACATTCCATATGAGAAAATAATAATACTTGATGCAGGCCACGGTGGTGAGGATTCGGGTGCGGTTGGTGTTAACGGAGCACTTGAGAAGGATATCAACCTTCAAATCGCCCTTGAGATTGGCAGAATTCTTGAGGAGCGTGGATACGTCGTAGTTTATACAAGAACGGATGACAGGCTTCTCTATACCGAGGAACAGAATATCAAGGGCATCAGAAAGATAAATGATCTGAAGAACAGATGTAAGGTAGCCGAGCGTTATCCCGACTCCATTTTTATCAGCATACATACCAATTCCTTCGGCAGCTCAAAATACTCCGGGCTACAGGTCTATTATTCCGAGACGAAGGATAGCAGTCGCCTCCTTGCTGATTCCATACAAAGCAAGGTTAAGGCAGACATTCAAAAGGATAACAACAGGGTTATCAAGGCTGGAAAGGGAATATATCTTCTTGAAAATATGACAAACCCTGCGGTGCTTGTTGAATGTGGATTTTTGACCAATAAAGAAGAATGTGAAAAACTTTCTGAAAAAGAATATCAAAAAGAATTGAGTTTTTCAATTGTTTGTGGTATTATAGAATATATAGAATCCGAAAACAAACAATAACGGTAAAAAGGATGTAAAAAAATGAAGGGTGCTAAAGTAATTTTCGTCTGTCGCGAGTGCGGAACAACCAGCCCGAAGTGGCTCGGCAAATGTCCCGATTGTCAATCCTGGAACTCCTTTGATGAGGAGGCGGTTGTTGAAAAACCTCAGAAAAACGGAATAAATCGCGGCAGAACACAAGAAGGCACAAACAGGGCAGAGAAGTTCTCCGAGCTTAAGCTTCCCGATTATATGCGTACGAAGACAGGTATGGGTGAGCTTGACCGAGTGCTTGGCGGCGGTCTTGTAGACAGCTCTGCGGTTCTTCTTTCCGGCGAGCCGGGAATAGGCAAGTCCACGTTGCTCCTTCAGATTTGCCAGGAGCTTGGCAGAACGAGAAAGGTTCTTTACGTCTCCGGCGAGGAATCCAAGGGGCAGCTGAAGCTTCGTGCAGAAAGACTTGGTATCGAGGGAGATTCGCTCTACCTTCTGACCGAGACCGACACGGATGCTATTCTTGAGGAGTGCGAAAGACTCTCTCCCCAGGTTATCATCATCGACTCGGTGCAAACTCTTTCAAGTATGAGATTTACCTCTGCTCCCGGCAGCATTACCCAGGTTCGCGAGGGGGCTATGACATTCATCAACTACGGCAAGACCTCGGGTGCCGCTGTATTTCTCGTCGGCCACGTGAATAAGGAGGGCGGTATTTCGGGCCCCAAGGTGCTGGAGCATATGGTTGACGCCGTTCTCTACTTCGAGGGCGAGCGTACCAACTCCTACAGAATTATTCGTGCCATAAAGAACAGATACGGCTCCACAAACGAGATCGGCGTATTTGAAATGGGTGACAAAGGACTCGTTGAAATCCCTAATCCCAGCGAGGTGGTTATGGCAGAGCGTCCCAAGAACACCAGCGGCTCCTGTGCCGGATGCGTAATGCAGGGAACAAGGCCTATTATCTCCGAGATACAGTCGCTTGTTGCCAAATCGGTTTATGCCAACGGCAAGCGTACTGCCGATGGCTTTGATTATAACAGAATGTGCCTGCTGATTGCCGTTCTTGAGAAGCGTATGGGCCTTAAGTTCTATGAGAATGACGTCTACCTTAACGTTGCGGGCGGAATCGTTCTTGATGAGCCAAGTGCAGATCTTTCCATCGCAATGGCACTTATAAGCGGTATTACCGACAGGGTAATTCCCGATGATCTTATTGCCTTCGGCGAGATCGGACTGTCGGGGGAGGTAAGGGCAGTGTCCCACATTGATTATCGCGTAAAAGAGGCGGTAAGACTTGGCTTCACCAAGATAATTCTGCCGAAGAAAAATATTACCAAGGCTCTGAAGGTTCCCGCAGGCGTAGAGCTTTGTGGCGTTTCGAATATCTACCAGGTTTTAATCCATATGAAGCCGAAGGAGCAGGTAAATCCTGAATGATTAACTAAAAAACGACATAAACACGGCGTGATTTGTGACTTGTGCACAAAATTACGCCGTTTTTTTCTACGCGAGTAGGCAAAATAGTTAATTGTTAAATCTTGAAATATAACAGAAAATATAGTATAATTAAATAGATGTTTTAGCGAAACATTCGCATTACAGCAATCTAAAAAACAAGGAGAACCTCTTTATGGAAAAGGTTTACACAAAAAGTATTCGTAACGTAGCACTGCTCGGACATAGCGGCGGCGGAAAGACATCGCTCGCTGAATCTATGCTCTACATTTCAAGACTTACCGACCGTCTTGGTAATATCACCGACGGTAACACCGTATGTGACTACGATCCTGAGGAAG
>JAZNWM010000133.1:0-7620 GCA_045593345.1 Eubacteriales bacterium | reverse complement strand
CCGCTTGGCCTCCGACTTGAGGATGGCAACGCTTATACTCTCGGCGAATTTATGCTTATGAAGGCGAATAATTCCCAGAAGCCCGAGGCATCCTCTTCCCTTCCCGTTGCAGTCAAGACCGCCGTTACCAAGAGTGAGACCGCGGTTTCCAGCGTAATCTCCTTCGTAGATGAGAAGCTTACTATCAAGCAGGCACCCGTTAAGGATAAGACTATCAGATCCTTCCCCCTTCGTGCATCTGCATCCGCATTCTTCACCGCGGCAGTTGCTTGTGCCTTCATCCTTTCCTTCGTGCTTATCGGTGTCAGAGCTATGAACAGCCCCACCCCCGCAAGCGAGCTTCAGCAGGATCAGATCGAGCTTAACGTTGCAGAGCTTGATTTCAATTAATTCGCATTTTCCCTCATAATCCCGGAAGAAAATAAATAAGATATAGCGATGGACTAAGGTCTGTCGCTATATTTTTTATTTGAGGACGAAAATGAGCGGTAAAATAAAGAGAATAACGAATAAAAGGCTGACGGCAATACTACTGATCTTTGCCCTATCTGCCTCTTATTTACTTTTCAACGTATTTCGGCTTGATTATTTGAAGCACGACTACTACAAAAGCAAGACCTACGATCAGGTGACCACATCCTCGGTGCTGAAGGCAGAGCGTGGCAGAATTTACGACAGCAATATGAACCTCCTTGCGGGGAGCAACACGGTATGGCGAATATTCGTGTCCACAAGGGATATCCGTGCAGCCGAAAGGGCGGACGGCAAGGATTATGCAAGAATAATCGCCGACGGTGTCGCACCCATCCTTTCGCTTGATAAGGACAGAATCTGCGAGAAAATAAAAAGCTCGTCCGTCCTTGACGTCACTATTAAAAAGGCGGCAAGCGAGGAGGAGTACGAACGCCTTATCGATTATATCAGAGCGGCGGGGCTTGAGCATCTCGTGCTTTGCGAGGCAGAAAGCTCACGCTACTATCCCTCGGGCACGCTCGCCGCACACCTTCTCGGCTTCGTAGGAAGCGATAACCAGGGACTCTACGGTCTTGAATACTACTACGACGATATTCTCTCGGGTACGGACGGCTATTACACCTACGCAAAGGATGCGGGCGGCAGAACGCTTGATACCGAATACTCTGATTACTTCCCCGCTGAGGACGGCTACAGCATCGTCACCACGATCGACTCCTATATACAGAGCGAGCTTGAGGCGGTGATAGAGCTGGCGAGGGTAAATCACGGTGCAATGAACCGCGTCACAGGCGTGGTAATGGATACGGCAAGCGGTGCGATACTCGGTATGGCAACCACAACGCCCTTTGACCCCAACGACCCTTTTACTCTTGACTCGGAGTCTCAGAGGAAGCTTAACGAGTCGGGTTTTCTTCCCGGGACGGATGAATACAAGTCATACAAAAACGAGCTTATGCAGATTATGTGGTCAAACAAGGCGGTAAGCGAAACCTACGAGCCGGGCTCTACCTTTAAGATAGTGACGGTATCTGCAGCTCTTGATATGGGTGTTGCCAGCGAATCCTCCCGTTATTCCTGCAACGGATATATGCAGGTGGGCGGCTGGCGTATCAGATGCCACAAGACTACGGGGCACGGCTCGGGCTTTAGCCTTGCATACGGTCTGCAGATGTCCTGCAACCCCTGTATGATGACTATATCACAGGCTATCGGGGCGGATAATTTTTATGACTACGTGGAGAAATTCGGCTATTTTGAGAAGAGCGGTATTGACCTGCCAAGCGAGGCGTCAACCATATTTCATAACAAGGAGAACATCGGCTCAACCGAGCTTGCAACCGCATCCTTCGGTCAGAGATTCAAGGTATCGGTTATAAATCATCTGCGTGCCATATCCGCTGTAGCAAACGGCGGCAAGCTTGTGACCCCATACGTTGCAGACAAGATCATAGACTCAAGCGGTAGGGTCATCTCAGAGCACGAGACCGAGATAAAGCATCAGGTCGTATCCGAGGAGGTGGCAGAGCTAGTGTCGAAAATTCTGGTTGAGGGGGTTAGCGGTGACGGTGGAGCGAAGAACGCGGGCGTTTCGGGCTATGATATTGCGGCAAAAACAGGAACCTCGCAGAAATTTGACGTGCTTGACGAGAACGGAAATTCATACCTGAGAATAGGCTCTACCGTAGCATACGCCATAAACGGCGAAAGCGGAATTTCTATGATAATAGTCGTTGACGAGCCTACCTCAAACGTGAAATACGGCAGCGTGGTTGCCGCCCCCTACGTATCGATGCTGATGGAAAAGCTGCTTCCCTATCTTGAATACAAGTCCACCGCCGAGGAGATAAACTACACCGTAGAAGGCTACGTGGGAATGAATATTAACACCGCAAAGGAAAAGCTAAAGGAGGCAAAAATTGAATACGAGATAGTCGGAGGGGGTGACACGGTAGTGGGTCAGACCCCGTCGGGCGGTGACGTTATTACAACCGCTCTCTCCAAGGTTATACTATACACCTCGGGCGAGAGTGCTGACAGCGTGACCGTACCGAATCTTATCGGTATGAGCCTTACCGACGCCATCAGAACGGCAATTAACGCAGGACTTAATATCAGACTGTCGGGTGCGGGTGCCACCGAGCCGGATGCCTTTGACACCGTGACCGAGCAATCGCTTCCCCCAAGCAGCAGGACCAAGCGTGGCAGCGTAATAGTCATTCGGGCAATCAACGAAAGCTATGAGGATTAAGATGATATGAAGATAAGAGATATAGTTTACCGCGAGGAATACATACTGTGCGAGGGCGATGACGAGAGCGAATTCGGAAGGCTTACCACCGATATATCCGAGGTGGGCGAGCGTGATATTCTCATTATTCCAAACTCCGAAAAGGCACCCGATCTGACGAGGGCCGAGGTGCTGCCTCTCGCGGTCATTTGTGACGAGAAAGCAAGACTGCCCGAAAATATCTGTCGTATTTTGGTAGCAAACCCGAGGCTCGCCACCGCGAACGCCTTCTGTCGCTATGCGGGCTTTGGGGGCGGGAGAATGAAAATAATCGGTATCACAGGCACTAACGGAAAGACCACGACGGCGACTCTGATAAAGGATATTCTTACCTCTGAGGGCTGGAGAGTCGGGTTTATCGGAACGGGCAGGATCGAGATCCTGGGAGAAGAAATAACCGATGAAAATTACTCTATGACAACGCCCGACCCTCCCCTGCTCTACTCCTCGCTTCGGCGGATGGAGAATGTCGGCTGCGACGCCGTCATAATGGAGGTATCCAGCCACGCCCTGACGCTTGATAAGGTTGCACCGATAAAATTTGACTATGGCGTATTCACCAACCTTTCCCCGGAGCATCTTGATTTCCACAATAATATAGAGGATTATTTTCTCGCAAAATCCAAGTTGTTTTTACAATGCGGCTGCTCGGTTTTCAATATTGACGACGAATACGGACGGCGGGCATATTCTCTTTTTGACAGCAGGAAAATTTCCGTCGGAATACTCTGGCGAGGCGACGTGTGGGCATCAAATATTGAAAACCTCGGTCTTGAGGGAATCAGATACAGCTATCACGGAAGGGATTTATCCTTTAAAATGAAGCTTCCCCTTGCGGGTATATACAACGCATATAACTCTATGCTGGCGGCGGCGGTCTGCATTGATATGGGCATCCGTCCCTGTCGGGTAAAGGAGTGTCTTGCCGAGGTGAAGACCGTCACAGGAAGATATGAAATTATAAATGACGAAATATCGGTAATAATAGATTATGCACACACATCCGCCGCCTTTGAGAGTATTCTTAAGGAGTTGAGTGTTATAAAGAAGAACCGCAGTCTTACCGTCGTATTCGGATGCGGTGGCAACAGAGATAGGCAAAAGCGTCCCGAAATGGCAAAAATTGCAGAAATATACGCCGACAGAATAATTCTGACCGCAGATAATTCACGTAATGAAGACACGAAGCGGATTATTGCGGATATTATTTTAGGCTTTGACGGCGGAAATTACGAGATTAAGGAGAGCCGAAAGGCTGCGATCACCTCGGCGATTCTTGACGCAGAGTGCGGAGACGTCGTTGCCATAATCGGCAAGGGCCCCGAGAGATACAATATTGATAAAAACGGCTACCACCCATTTGACGAGCGTGAAATTATCAGCTCTGCCCTAAAGCAGCGTCGCGAGGCTAAGCTATGCGAGTAAATTTAGGAATTCCGATGAGGCTATCCGAGATAGCGGCTGCTACGGGCGGTGTGCTTTGCGAAAATAAAAATCCGCTTATCAGGGCGATATCCACCGACTCTCGCCAGGTGCAGGCAGAGGACCTGTTTATAGCTATAAGCGGAAGATATAAAAACGGTGCGGACTACGTGCCGGATGCTCGCAGGAAAGGGGCATATATCCTTTCGCCCATCCGTCATTCAAGCCATATTTTTCACCCCGACGGTGGGGCTGCATTGCTCTCCTTTGCCGAGTTTTACAGAAAAAACCTTCCTTATATATTATATAGGATAGGAATTACAGGCAGCGTGGGAAAAACCACCACCAAGGAGCTTCTGCGGGTCATCCTTAGCACAGGCTACAATACCCACGCGAGCGAGGGAAATTTCAACAATGAAATCGGTATGCCGATGTCCCTGCTTTCAGCGGATAGCAATTGTCAAATTCTCATAATGGAGATGGGTATGAATCACTCGGGGGAAATAGCAAGAATGTCCGACTGCCTTTCCCCTAATATCGCCCTGATAACCAATATCGGAACGGCACATATCGGCAATCTCGGCAGCCGCGAGGAGATTGCAAGGGCCAAGCTTGAGATAGCTCGGGGTATGTCCGACGGAGAAATTATTGTTCCTCTCGACGAGCCCTTACTGAACGATGCAAAGGGTAAAATCACCTTTGCACTCAATGATAAAAGAGCCGATTTCACCCTTATTACCGAGCCCTGCGGCAGAGGAAGCTTATATAAAAGCGGGCAGCCATATCTTGTCGGATTTGACCTTCCGCACAGAGAGGAGCATCATCAAAAATGCCTGCTTGCGGCCTCCTCGGTTGCTATGAAAATCGGACTTGCCCCCGAGAAGCTTTCTCTTGGAATATCGTCAATTTCTGATGATATTATAAGGCAGAAGCGTTTTTTATATGAAAACTACCTTTTTATGCCGATTTTTACAACGCATCGCGAGAGTCGGTTTTAGCATTGATCAGCACCGCCAAGGGTATCTCTCACGCCCGAGGCAAAAGTCTGCTTCTCGGCGATATTTTAGAGCTTGGGTCTATGGGGAATGAGATACATTACGAAATTGGCAGGGCGATTTCACCCCTGGCTTTTCATAATCTCTTTTTATTTGGAAATCTTGTTTCGGAGGTAAGACGGGGTGCTATTGAATCGGGCTTTCCTGCCGAGAGAATTTTTATTGTCAATGACACGTCACGTCCCGAGCTTTGTGCCGAGCATATCCGAAAGCGGTGCGAGCCGGGCGAAATGATTTTTATGAAGGCATCCCGCTGTATGAGGCTTGAGCGGGTTCTCGACTGCTTCAAAAAATAAGGAGGTGAATCAATGGACGGATATTTACTATTGATTTTGGTATTTATAATAAATCTGACTATTACCGTTTTGATTGAGAGATCACTTATTCCCTGTCTTAAGGAGCGGGCAAGGCAGCCTATATACGAGGACGGCCCTGTCTGGCATCTCTCAAAAGCGGGCACGCCAACGATGGGAGGCCTCGCCTTCCTCATCTCCATAACCCTATCACTTCTCGCAGTATCGCTGATTCTTATTATGACGGGCAGTAGCCGCTCGGGAGGCACCTCGCTTCTTATCTCTGTTCTTTTCTCGGTGGGTAATTCGCTGATAGGCATATTTGACGATTTAATGAAGCTAAGACGCAGGCAGAACGCGGGACTTACCCCAATGCAGAAAATACTTCTGCAAACGGTTCTGGCGGTTATGTTTCTTATGGCAAGGGCTCACTTTCTGCAGGATGAGCCTGCTGTAGAGCTTTGGTTTGGCAGTCTGAATTTCGGCAGGCTTTACTATCCCCTCGCCCTTATCATAATTCTCGGCGTAGTAAACTGTGCCAACCTCACCGACGGCATCGACGGTCTGGCATCAAGCGTTGCGGTCACAGTGGGTACCGTTTTTCTCATTCTCGGCTACGGTGTATCCTACGAGGTCCCCCTCATCTCCTCAGCACTCGTAGGTGCGGGATGCGGATTTTTATTTTTCAACTCCAGCCCTGCAAAAATCTTTATGGGTGACACGGGCTCACTATTTCTCGGTGCCCTTGCGGTGAGTCTTTCCTTCTCAATGAAAAATCCAATTATGATTATCTTCATCGGCATAGTATACGTTATTGAGGGTATATCGGTAATACTGCAGGTTATAGTCTACAAGCTGACGAGGAAGCGTCTTTTCAAAATGGCACCTCTCCATCACCACCTGGAGAAATGCGGGATAAGCGAAAACAGAATTTGTATTATAGGAGTGACGGTCACGCTGATATTTTCTATGCTGTGGCTTTTAGTCTCGGGTAGATGATATGAAAAGGCTGTCATTATCAAAAATATCCCCCTTCTCACCTAAGCTATCCTTGGCAAAAGCAAGGACGGGACGAATCGACGCCCTCTTTTTACTTCTGGTAATTCTCGTCACCCTTTACGGTACGCTGATGGTTTTCAGTGCGGGTACGGCTTACGCCGAGGCTCGCTACGGCGACCGAACGTACTTTATCAAAAAACAGACGGTGTGGCTGCTTATGGGCTTTGCCATTATGATAATCAGCTCACGGATTAATCCCACCCTTTACCGAAAATACACCCCCTATCTCTACGGCGTGACACTCCTTCTTCTCCTGCTGGTTCTGGCGGTGGGCTTTGTGGGAAACGGTGCCCAGCGGTGGATTGCAATTGGCCCGATTACAATTCAGCCCTCCGAAATAGCGAAGCTTGCCATAATTATGATGCTCGCCTTGTACTTTGATAAATACGAAGCATTGGCAACAGACCGAAGAAACAGAAAAAATATCTTCATTTACGGAACGCTGCTGCCCTGTCTGATAATGCTGATTCCCATAGTATTGGTAATGCTTCAGAAGCATCTGTCCTGCATAATCATTCTCGGCACCATCGGGCTGATATTGATTTTCGTCGCGGGGGTCGATCCGAGATACATATCCGCCTTTTGCGGGGTGGGTGTGGTCGGGGTAAGCTGTCTTGCCCTATTTACCGATTACACCAAGGACCGCATTACCGTCTGGCAGGACCCCGAGCAATATAAGCTGACGGGCGGGTGGCAGACCCTGCAGGGACTGATGGCAATTGGCTCGGGCGGACTTTTCGGCGTGGGATACGGAAATAGCATACTGAAGCATTGCTACGTCTCCGAGCCTGCAAACGATATGATATTCGCAATACTCTGCGAGGAGCTTGGGCTTGTGGGTGCATCAGTTGCGGTCGTTCTTTTTTCTGCCCTCGTTTACCGCGGATGCACTATTGCTATGCGAGCCGAGAACAGCTATACGAGACTTGTCTGCCTCGGAATATGTATAAAAATGGCGGTACAGGTTCTATTGAATATTGCGGTGGTCACCAACAAGTCGGATCGTAGCCATGTCGTTCTGTGAGCC